>JAEWOM010000038.1 GCA_023399675.1 Bacteroidota bacterium | reverse complement strand
CTTTCAAAAGCCATACCAAATAATGAGTTTGAAAATTGTACTTTTGTTTCCATTGATATATCCGCTGATGAAGCCATTTATTATACTACTCCTCTTTTTGATTTTCCAGAACAGCTACGCACAGTTTGAACCCTCAAATTTCACTGCTGAGCAGAAGCGACAGGCAAATGACTGGGTAAACAAAACGTATCAGTCCATGACCCAGGACGAAAAATTGGGACAGCTCTTTATTATCGCACTGTACACGAATAAAGGTGAAGCTTTTATCAATACGGTAAAAAATATCACGAATAAGGAAAAGATCGGAGGGCTGATTTTGATGCAGGACGATGCGGCCAGAGAAATTACGATCGTAAACGAATTACAGGCAAAGGCTAAAATTCCGCTGATGATCGGTATGGATGCAGAATGGGGACTGTTTCAGCGGATTGCCGCTGCACACAAACTGCCGTGGGCCATTACGCTCGGTGCCGTTCAGGATAAAAAAGTGGTGTATGAACTTGCGCAGCAGATTGCAGAAGATTCCAAAAGAATGGGAATTAACTGGGATTTTGCACCGGTTGTTGACGTAAACACAAACCCTGCAAACCCAATCATCGGAAACAGAAGTTTCGGTTCAGATGTTGAAAATGTAACAGCCTCGGCACTGGCTTATTCAAATGGATTGCAGGACTCCGGAATTCTTGGCGCCATCAAGCATTTCCCCGGACATGGCGATACTGATACCGACTCACATCTGGATTTGCCCGTCATTTCGCATAACCTCAAAAGGCTCAATGAAATAGAACTTGCCCCTTTTAAGGCATTGATGAATAAAGGTATCGGAGGTGTTATGGTTGCGCATCTTTACGTTCCTGCGCTTGAACCGCAGAAAGGTATTCCGGCATCACTGAGTAAAAATATTATTACCGGAATTTTAAAGGAAAAATTCGGTTACAAGGGACTGATTATCACAGATGCACTGAATATGGATGCAGTGGCAAAACGCTACAAAGCCGGCGAGCTCGACGCACTTGCGTTCAAAGCAGGAAACGACATCATGCTTTTTTCGCAGGATGTAGCTACCGGAACGCGACTGATTCAGCAGGGCTTTGACAGAGGTGAAATTCCGCAAAGCAGGCTGGAAGAAAGTGTTAAAAAAATTCTGTTAACCAAGTATTATCTGGGTCTCCATTCGTACACGCCGGTTAATCCGGCAAACATCAACGCCGATCTGAACAACGAAAAGCATGTAAAAATTTCACAGAAAGTGTACAGCCACGCTCTTACACTACTCAAAAACGAAAACAACCTGCTGCCACTGAACTGCAATGACAGATATTATTATGTTCCGTTGGAAGAGGCGCCTTATGCAACATTTCTGGAGCAACTGCAGCTGAATGCGCCGGTAATTATGAAAAAAGGTTCAGAAATCGGGACGATTCCTGCCAATTCAAATGTTATCGTAGGATTTCATAAAGACAATTCAACGGCTTACAAACCTTACAAGATTTCAGATTCCAGCAAAAAAATACTGCAGGAACTCAGCAAAAGACATAAAGTTATACTCAATGTTTTCGGATCTCCGTATGCATTGCGCGATATCGACATTGCAAATGTGGATGCCGTACTGGTTTCGTACGAAAACAATGATGATTCCATGACAGCAACAGCTGCGGCTTTCAACGGAAAAACAAAAATTTCCGGACGGCTGCCCGTTTTGGTGAATGATAAACTGAAATACGGCATGGGCATGGATTTGAAGCCCGCAAAAAAATCTGAAAAATAATTCAACCACTGACAAATCAACTCTGATGAAAATAGGAATTCTGTGCTATCCAACCTATGGCGGAAGCGGAATCGTTGCTACAGAACTGGGCATGTCCCTTGCAAATATAGGTTATGAAGTTCATTTCATATCGAGCAATCTGCCGGCAAGACTCGACATTACCAACCCGAATATATTTTTCCATAAGGTAAATGTGCAGACCTATCCGCTGTTTCAGTATCAGCCTTATGATATTGCACTTTCTTCGATGATATACCGTGTGGTAAATCTGTACAAACTCGATCTTCTGCATGCCCATTACGCAATTCCGTACGCTTATGCCGCATTTACAGCTAAACAGATGCTGAAAGAAGAAGGTAAAGATATTCCTTTGATCACCACCCTTCACGGTACAGATATCACACTGGTTGGTCAGCATCCCACGTACAAACACGCTGTGGAATTTTCTATAAATCAATCGGATACAATCACATCTGTTTCGGAAAGCCTGAAAAACGACACCCTGAAATTCTTTAAAATCACGAAAGAAATAGAAGTCATCACGAACTTTATTGATAATTCCGAATTCGAACAGAAACTGCCGGCCTGTCAAAGGCATCATTTTGCAAAGGAGGATGAAAAAATACTGATTCATGTCTCCAACCTGCGGCCTGTAAAACGGGTGGATGAAGTGCTGCAGATTTTCCGCAATGTCAACGCAAAAGTAAAATCAAAACTGATCATCATCGGTGAAGGACCGGACATGGAAAAAATCAATCAGTTTCTGGAAGAGAATCCCGATTTGATCGGTAAAGTGCGTCTGTTAGGTAAAGTGAATGATCTGTACAAAATCCTTGAACTTTCAGATGTGTTTTTGCTGCCTTCGGAACAGGAAAGTTTTGGTCTTGCCGCACTGGAAGCGATGGCTGCGGAAACTCCGGTAATCTCTTCGAATGCCGGTGGAATTCCTGAAGTAAACATCCAGGGTGAAACAGGTTATCTGGCAGAAGTCGGAGCCGTAGATGCCATGAGCAATTATGCGATAAAACTGCTCAGCGACGAAAAACTCCTCGCCGAAATGAAGAAAAACGCCAAAGATCAGGCGCTTCGTTTTGATTTAAAAATCATCCTGCCGCGCTATGAAGAAATGTACAAGCGCACGCTGGAAAATTTTGTATCTGCTGAAAAAGCCAGCATTTAAGGCTGAAGATTATACTGCATTCTGGTTTCTTCCGCCAGGGTGCGGAAATAGCTCACGAGCATCTGTCTGTCTGCATCATTCAGTTCGGCTTCGGGATGTCCTACCACATATGATTCGAGCGGCATTTCGTGCTTTTCCATCATTTCTGCTGCTTCTTCGAGTTTATGCTCCTGCCTTTTAGGTTCGTATGTGGCAAAAGTTGAAAAATTAAGTTTTGATCGTCCTTCGTCGATATGATTTTTCAAAAACCAGCCGGTCGGTTGAAATTTGGCATACCATGGATATTTCGTTTCGTTGCTGTGACAATCGTAACATGAAGAACGTACTGCTGCATCTATTTTTGCGGAAGGTTTTTTAATCGTTAAGAAATCCATTCCTTTATTTACCGGCGGATTCGTTCTGTCAATCGGAAAAAACTGAATGATAACAAGCAGAACCAGCACTGCGATGAAAACTTTGCCCATAACGATAATTATTGCTGAAAATTACAAAAAATATCGCAGTACAGATCGCCTGGAAACCGCTGCTGCAGCAATCAACATAATATAACTTATCTTTGCAAAAATTTTTGGGCTCGGAACGTCCGGGTAACCCATTAATAATCATGATCATCTTGATCTTTTTAGGATGATTATTAAACAAAATTTTTATGAGCAATATCGTTGCAATTGTTGGCCGCCCCAACGTAGGAAAATCAACCCTTTTTAATCGTTTACTGGAAAGAAGAGAAGCCATTGTGGACTCTACATCCGGTGTTACACGGGACCGTCATTACGGAAAATCCGACTGGAACGGTGTAGATTTCACCGTCATTGATACCGGCGGTTACGAAGTAAATACAGAGGACATTTTTCAGGAAGAAATCTCCAAACAGGTACAGCTGGCCATAGATGAGGCAACATCCATCATCTTTCTGCTGAATGTTGAGGAAGGTTTAACGGAAACCGACCGCGAAATTTTCGAAATGCTGCGAAAATCAGGAAAGCCGTTCTACAACGTTGTCAACAAAGTAGATTCCGCAAAAGAGGAACTTGCTGCAACAGAATTCTACCAGTTAGGCATTGAAAAATATTACACGCTGTCTTCTGCAACCGGTTCCGGAACAGGAGAACTGCTCGATGATGTCGTTCAGGATTTTCCTTCAACCGAATACAAAGATCCGTTTGAAGGATTACCGAAAATTACCATTGCCGGCAGACCAAATGTCGGAAAATCAACGCTGACCAACGCCCTGCTCGATAACGAGAGAAATATAGTTACGGACATCGCAGGAACAACGAGAGATTCCATTGAAACGCTGTACAATAAGTTCGGGCACGAATTTGTTTTGGTGGACACTGCAGGTATGCGCCGTAAAGCGAAAGTGAAGGAAGATCTGGAATTCTATTCGGTAATGCGTTCTGTTCGTGCGATAGAACATTCAGACGTGGTAATTATCATGGTTGATTCTACGCAGGGATGGGAATCTCAGGACATGAATATTTTCGGAATTGCGCAGAAAAACCGAAAGGGAATTGTTATCCTCGTAAATAAATGGGATTTAATCGAGGATAAAAAGACCAACACGATGCGCGATTTTGAAAAAACCATCAAGGATAAAATCGGACAGTTTACCGATATTCCGGTGCTTTTCGTTTCTGCATTAACCAAACAGAGGATTCTGAAAGCCGTGGAAGTAGCGATGGAGGTTTATGAAAACCGTAAGAAAAAAATCAAGACTTCCAGGTTGAACGAGGTGATGCTTCCTATTTTCGAAAATACACCGCCACCGGCTTTGAAAGGAAAATACATCAAGATCAAATACTGTGTCCAGCTACCGACTCCGAGTCCGCAGTTTGTATTTTTCTGTAACCTTCCTCAATACGTAAAAGAACCGTATAAACGCTTCACAGAGAATCAGCTTCGCAAGGAATTCGGTTTTACGGGGGTACCGATTGAAGTTTACTTCAGACAGAAATAATTTTGATGTGTTGATTTGGTGATTTGCAAATGTGACGATTATTAAATCCTTAAAATAGAATTGTATGAATCAAAAAAATGAAATTCTTGAAGTTGCAATTGAATTCTCACTCATGATCTTCGATTATACTGAACTGCTTGAAAGCCAAAGTAAATTTGTGATTGCGAATCAACTGTTGAAGTCGGGAACATCAATTGGAGCCAATGTACATGAAGCACAGTCTGCGGAAAGCAAAATGGATTTCGTACACAAACTGAAAATTGCTGACAAAGAAGCAAAAGAAACGCAGTATTGGCTATATTTATGTGAGAAAGCACCTTCGTATCCATTTGATGATGCACTGAAAGAAAAACTGCTGAGCATTAAGAAATTGCTTTCCAAAATCACTTCAACTACAAAAAGAAACATGTAGCCTCGAATTATCCTCACATCGTCACTTCAACAAATCAACATATCGTTACAACCTCACATCAACACATCAAAAATGGTAACAGTTCTTTCTGATCAATTTTCCCTTGTCAATTCCTGGATCAACGATTTAAGAAATGTAGAAGTTCAGTTGGACCGCTTAAAATTCCGCAGGAATATGGAACGTATCGGTGAAATTGCCGCTTTCGAAATCTCCAAAGGATTGGAACAGGAAGAACTGGAAATTACTACGCCACTCGATAAAATTACCGTAAAAGAAATTGCAGTTCAGCCGGTTATCACCACGATTTTAAGAGCTGGAGTTCCACTTTTTCAGGGAATTCTGAATTATTTTGATAAAGCCGACTGCGGTTTTGTTGCTGCTTACAGAAAGCACGACGCAAACGATTATTTTTCCATCAAACAGGATTATTTAACCTGTCCGAATATCGACGGAAGACCTCTAATAGTTGCCGATCCGATGCTTGCAACCGGCGCAAGTTTAATTGAAGCGCTGAAAGATTTGCTGAATCACGGTAAACCGACTCAACTTCACATCGTTGCTGCAATCGCTTCCAAACAGGGTGTTGAAACCTTGCAGAATGCGTATCCTGAAGCACATATCTGGATTGGCGCTGTTGATGAAAGTCTGACTTCAAAAGGATATATTACACCGGGATTGGGTGACGCCGGAGATCTGTCTTACGGTGAAAAACTTCAAAGATAACAGCATGAGTGTAAGAAATATTTTAGCCGTAATACTCGCCGCATTGGGCGTTTACATGATTTATCTCGGACAGAAAGCGGGAATTCAGCCGCCGACTATTACAGGAATTGGATTCATCATTATTGCTGCAATTTTTTTGATACCAAATAAGAAAGTTTAATCAATAGCCATCACCAATACGCTGACTTTATTGTTGCCGGTTTTCAAAATTTCCCAAGCCGCGGAAGCCATAGTGCTCCCTGTTGTGTAAACATCGTCGATTAAAAGTACATGCGAGTTTTCGATATTTTTCTGAAGAGTAAACACTTTTTCCGTTGCGGCGCGCTGTGTTTTGTCTTTCAGTGCCTGTGCTTTTTTGTGATAGTTTTTCTTTAAGACTTTGTGATCAACAGGAATTCCGTAATATTTTGAAATTTCGTTAGCGAAAAGATGCAGTTGATTGTATCCACGTGCTTTTTCTTTTTTGGGATGCATCGGAACGGTAACAATCAGATTCGGTTTTTCCCTGTCAACATTCAGTTTTTCGGTGGTCCATTTTGCCAAAATTCTTCCAACTTTTTCCCTACCGGAATATTTCAGCGCATGAACAATTTTCCGTGAGAGACTTTCCTCCTCAAACTGCATAAGCGCATAAGCATTTTCAGTTGGGAACATCAGATTGCATCGCTGTTTCAATAGATTATCGTCACCGAATTTCCAGTGTGTAAAGTTCACCTGATCGAAACACAGCCCGCAGATAATTTCATCACCCGGAATAATCCGGTTGCATTGCAGACAGCGGTTCGGGAAAAGTAAATCCAAAATCATTACTTAAAAGTAGTAATTCTGAATCAATAAAGAATGTCTGAGTTTGTTGAGTTTTGCTAAAGGATTTCTTTCCTGACTTTATCAATCGCTTTACGCATTTCATCGTTAAAATTTTCCCTTTCGAGTCGAATCGGTGGCGACTGTCTAACTTCACAATCAGGGATAGAGCAGTATTCACAAGTAACGCCAACGTTTACCGTTTTGATGGTTTCACTTTTCGAAAATTTAATCTTTTTGAGTGTAGCTGCGTTGAGTAGAATTCCGATGCAGTAACTTCTGTTCGTACCGTCTGAAAACGGATTTTTCTGCGATGTCGAAATCACCAGATAGGTAAGTCCGCTGTCTTTGTAATGTGAAATTTGTGCTTCTGTAACCTGTTCGTTGGCTTTTAGATTGGTGAGGTTTTTTACTGCAATCCACCGTCTGCAATAATGTTCGTTGGTTGCGTTCGCGTGTGGTGCCTGTTGTTGATTGAGGTGTAATTCTTTCAGAATCTGTATTTTATCTGAATTTTTCTTTTTAGTAAAGCATAAATAGAAAATATCCTTAATGCCAAAATCCTGAGGAAGAATGTTTGTTAGTCTATAATAAAACGTTTCCGGCGAATTGGTGAATTCCTGAACCAGACTTTCAAAAATTTCCGGTTTCCAGTCCTTGTTCTGGAAGAAATCTGCAATTTTCTCTGAGAGTTTTCCGCGGTTTATCAGCAGACAGCCCGCAAAATAAGACGAAAAATAATTGTTCAGCAGTTCCTCAAAACTTGTGAGATCCAGCCAGGAATACGTATTTGGTCTTGGATTCAACTGCAGATAATTGTACCCAATTTCCTTGGCGAGGATGAATGTTTTCTGGTCTTCATCAAGGAGATTGTTCAGCAGAAGTGAATTCTTTTCAGGGATAAATAGTGAACGGAGTTTCCCTGTTGCACCATATTTTTCAAAATCTACAGAAGTGATTTCGTAATTGAATTCTTCTTTCAGAATGCGTTCCAGATCAGCAGAAGTGGGCTTTTTGGTGAGTTCATGCTTTTCGAAGCAAAGTTTTGCACTTTCTTCAATTTCCGGAAAGAAATTATCATGGAGTTCCTGAAAACTGCGGACCACTGCAAAGTAGAAACGCTCCTTACTCAGGTTGTAGTTCTGTGAAATTTCGATGATTGTGTTGATGAAAGCGGTTACTTTCTTCGGAGATTCGCTGATGATATTAATGAGCGTACTGCGGTTAATCCCGAAAAGTTCCAGCGGAATCTCTTTGAAAAAATCTGACTTGATAACCTCAGAAATCGGAGCCAGGCTTTTATCCAGTTTCGTTGAAACCAGATCATCAAATTTACAGTCCAGAATTTCGGAAAGCTGCAGTATTTTGTCGTGTTTCGGATATTTTTTGCCGTTCTCAATTTCGTTGAGGTACGATTTAGAAAGTCCGGATTTTGTCGCCAAATCCTGGAGCGACCAACTTTTCTTTTGCCTTTGCTGCTTCAGTTTCAGTCCGAAAACGGTTTTTATATAGTCTCCTTCTGTTGTCATTTTCTTAGGTTCAGGTTGTATGATGTGAACTTAAATTAAATTTAAAATCATTCTAAATAATTCCGAATTCCCGATAAATACAAATGTAATAAAATGAAAGCGATTATTCGCATAATAAAATTTATGCAAATTTAGCGAACGTTCGCTATTAGTGAAAATATTTTTTGTAGGTTTGTTTCATCAAATCATAAAATATTGAACTGTATGAAAACTGAAACTCAAATGAAGATCGTCGCAAACAGCCAATATCAGGAGATTTTCACTCCTGAACTGATGGATTTTCTTACTGAACTGCATCGGAAATTCAACAGCAAAAGACTGCGTCTGCTTGACCAGAGAAAACTGCAGCAAATTGATTTCGATCTCGGAAACATGCCTATTTTTCCTGAAGAAACAGCGGATATAAGAAACGGAGAATGGATCTGCAATCCACTACCGAAAGATTTATTGGACAGAAGGGTGGAAATTACCGGTCCGGTAGACAGAAAAATGGTCATTAACGCATTAAATTCCGGCGCATCCACTTATATGGCTGATTTTGAAGATTCGAATTCTCCAACCTGGGAAATCTGCATCAAAGGTCAGATCAATCTCTCAGATGCCATCAACAAAACCATTTCATTTGAAAATGAAGCGGGAAAAAAATACCAGTTGAACGAGAAGACAGCGGTTCTGTTGGTTCGTCCGCGCGGGCTTCATCTCAACGAGAAAAATATTGAAATCGATGGCGAGGTCGCATCAGGATCATTAACAGATTTCGGAATTTACTTTTTCAAAAATGCCAAGAAACTAATTGAAAACGGTAGTGGGCCGTACTTCTACCTTCCAAAACTGGAGCATTACAAAGAAGCGAGATGGTGGAATGAAGTGTTTGTTTTCGCACAGAATTATCTGGGCATTCCGGTGGGAACCATCAAAGCAACAGTTTTAGTTGAAACGATTACTGCATCTTTTCAGTTGGACGAAATCCTTTATGAACTGAAAGAGCACAGTTCCGGACTGAACTGCGGACGCTGGGATTATATTTTCTCCTACATCAAAAAATTCAGAAATCTGCCGGAATTTCTGATTCCGGACCGGGATCAGGTAACGATGACTTCGCCTTTTATGCGCGCGTATTCCAAGCGTGTGATCCAGGCCTGTCACAGGAGAGGTGTACACGCAATGGGCGGAATGGCGGCACAGATTCCGGTGAAAAACAATGAAGAAGAAAACGAAATTGCTTACGCAAAAGTACGTGCTGATAAGGAAAGGGAAGTGAAAAACGGTCACGACGGAACGTGGGTTGCGCATCCGGGACTGGTGCCGGTTGCCAAGCAGATTTTTGATGAGCATATGCCGACCCCGAATCAAATCGATAAAAAACACGAAGAATATGATATTTCAGAAGCTGATCTTCTGGAAATCCCAAAAGGAACCATCACAGAAAAAGGCGTTCGCAAAAACATCAATGTGGGAATCCTTTATATAGAATCATGGCTGATAGGCGTTGGAGCAGCTGCACTTTACAATCTCATGGAAGACGCTGCTACAGCTGAAATTTCAAGAACGCAGGTTTGGCAATGGGTGAAAAACGGCGCAAAAATGGAGGATGGCAGAACCGTAACTAAAGATTTAGTTTTGGATTATCAGAAAGAAGAACTCAAAAACATTAAGGAATATGTTGGCGAAGAACGCTATAAAAACGGACGCTTCGAACTGGCAACAGAGCTTTTCAACGAGTTGGTTTTCGATGAAAACTTTGTAGAATTCCTTACGCTGCAAGCGTATAAGTATATCTAAACAACCAGAAGAAAACCCCGTGTTCATCGTGAAAATGTCCGTGAACCCTGTGGTTAATACAAATTAATTCAAAATCCAAAATATCATGAGCAAAAAAGAAGAAATCCAGAAACTGGAACAGGATTGGGCAGAAAACCCAAGATGGAAAGGAGTTGAAAGACCCTACACTGCTGAAGACGTACTGAAACTTCGCGGAAGTTATAAACTGGACTACAGCATCGCCAGAATGATGTCTGAAACCCTTTGGAAAAAACTGAACAACCAGGATTTCGTGGCAGGTTTAGGCGCGTTGACAGGTAATCAGGCGGTACAGGAAGTTGACGCAGGTCTGGAAGCAATTTATCTTTCAGGATGGCAAGTTGCAGCGGATGCGAATCTTTCCGGAGAAATGTATCCTGACCAAAGTTTGTACCCTGCGAACTCAGTTCCTGCGGTGGTGAAAAGAATCAACAACGCGCTTCTGAGAGCTGACCAGATTCAGTCCGTGAACGAAGTGGATGAAGTAAATAGAAAAAACTATCTGGTACCAATCGTTGCCGATGCTGAGGCAGGTTTCGGTGGTAACCTGAACGCTTTTGAACTGATGAAGCAGATGATCGAATCCGGCGGTGCAGGAGTTCACTTCGAAGACCAGCTTTCTTCAGCGAAAAAATGTGGTCACCTTGGTGGTAAAGTTTTGGTTCCGACTCAGGAAGCGATCAACAAACTGATTGCGGCTCGTTTAGCGGCGGACGTTTGTGGCGTTCCAACTGTTTTGGTAGCAAGAACTGACGCAGATGCTGCAGATTTACTGACTTCCGACATCGACGAAAGAGACCATAAATTCATCAAAGGCGAAAGAACTTCCGAAGGTTTCTTTTATGTGAAAAACGGCGTAGAACAAGGCATTGACAGAGGACTTTCCTATGCGCCTTATGCAGACCTGATCTGGATGGAAACTTCAAATCCTGACCTGGATTATGCAAGAAAATTTGCTGAAGGAATCCACGCAAAATATCCAGGAAAAATGCTGGCCTACAACTGTTCGCCATCTTTCAACTGGGCGGCGAAACTTTCAGTTGCTGAAATGGAAACATTCCGTGAAGAGCTTGCGAAAATGGGTTACAAATTCCAGTTCATCACTTTGGCAGGCTTCCACGCGCTGAATACTTCAATGTTCGAACTGGCTTCCGCATACAGAGAAAGAGGAATGGCCGGCTACAGCGAGCTTCAGGAAAGAGAATTCGCGCTTCAGGCAAAAGGCTTCCGCGCGGTGAAACACCAGAGCTTCGTAGGAACCGGATATTTCGATAAAGTACAGACGGTAGTTACCGCCGGAACCGCTTCTACAACGGCTTTGGTCGGTTCTACTGAGGAAGAGCAGTTTCATTGATCATGAATGTCCATAGTTTAATTTTTTGTTAGTAGAACTTCCCTGCCTGTCAGGGAAGTTTTTTTTGTGGGCGTGTCCTTCACTCATTCATTATTTTGGCGCGGCTCCTGCGTCGCCGCGCCAAACCATTCATTCGTTCAGGTCGCTACGGCCGCTGCAATCTTTTTTGCCCCTCCTCCCCCATTACAAAAAAAAGGATTTCCGCTATCATCGCTCACGCAAAAAGTCATCCTCCGATCAAACCTTCCCGTAGAACCGACGGGCTTTAACGTTTTACTTCGCTATCTTTGCAGTATGATACGCATCACCAAAATTTTCACTTTCGAAACAGCGCACGTTCTGTACAATTACGACGGAAAATGCCGAAATATGCACGGACATTCGTACAAGCTTTTCGTTACGGTAAAAGGAAACCTCATCAATGACCTCGAACATCCGAAAAACGGCATGGTAGTGGATTTTGGCGACATCAAACAGATTGTAAAGTCCGAAATTGTGGATGTCTGGGACCACGCTGTGCTTATTAATGCGCTTTCACCTCATAAAGAACTCGGCGAAGATTTGGAGAGCAAAGGACATAAAGTAATTTACTGCAATTATCAGCCTACCTGCGAAAACATGCTGTACGAAATTGCCGAAAAAGTAAAATCCAGACTACCGGAAGGTGTTCAGCTCGCGTATCTGAAACTTCACGAAACAGAAAACTCCTATGGAGAATGGATTGCGGAAGAAAACGAATCTTAAACTATAAACATCGATGAAAATAATCAGTTATAATGTAAACGGCATCCGTGCTGCTTTTACCAAAGATTTTTTGGGATGGCTTACCGTTGCCGCTCCGGACATCATTTGTGTACAGGAAAGCAAGGCAGGAAACGACCAGATCGACATTGAGAGTTTTGAAAAACTGGGTTATCACAGTTACTGGCATTCAGCTGTGAAGAAGGGCTACAGCGGCGTAGGCATTTCCAGCAAAATAAAACCGAACAATGTTGTGTACGGATGCGGGATTGAACAGTACGACAGCGAAGGGAGAATCATGCGTGCCGATTTTGATGGTTTTTCTGTGATATCAGTTTATGTTCCGTCCGCCAGTAACATCAGCCGACTCGACTTTAAAATGCAGTTCTGCTACGATTTTCTGGATTATATAAAAGAACTCAGGAAAACGATTCCGAACCTGATTATCTGTGGCGATTTCAATATCTGTCACCAGCCGATTGATATTCACAACCCGGAAGGACTCAAAAATGTATCGGGTTTTCTGCCGATTGAACGCGAATGGCTAACTAAATTTATTGAGGAATGTGAACTGATTGATTCTTTCCGTCACTTTAATTCGGGGCCGGATCAGTACACCTGGTGGTCCTATCGCGCCAATTCACGCGAACGGAACAAAGGCTGGAGACTTGATTATCATTTTGTTTCCAAAAGCCTAGAAAATTCTTTGCAGCGTGCACTGATTTTGCCTGAGGTGAAACATTCCGACCACTGCCCTGTGCTTGTAGAACTTGCGGTTTAGATTTGAGAAGAAAGAAGAAAGAAGAAAGAAGAAAGAAAATAGAAAATAGAAAATTAAGCAATAAAAGAAGCCGTTTCCTGCGAAACGGCTTCTACTCTTTTAAGCTAAAAATTATTTAATCCAAAATTTCATATTCAATGGCCATGTGTCCTGTTGCCAGGTTGCCGATTTCATCGAAAGCCGCTTTGGACAGATCCAGCGCTCTGGATGAATGGAACGGACCACGGTCGTTGATGGTTACAATAACACTCAGACCGTTTTTCGGGTTGGTTATTTTCACCTTCGTCCCGAATGGCAAAGTTCTGTGCGCAGCAGTCAGCTTAGAATTGCTGAAAATAGCACCGCTGGCAGTTTTTCTTCCATTGAATTTGTCGTGATAGTACGACGCATAGCTTGTTTTCACCTCATCATTGTCGTTGGCATCCATTTTGAATGATGTTAACCCAAACAACGTAGCCATCATCATGATTACGAGAGTAATTCTTTTCATCATATTTGATTCTTTTTATTGGTTTGACGAGGCAAAATTAGAATGAATGTCAATTGCACAACATTCGAACCGTTAAACTGTCTTAAAGTAATGTTAAAATATTCTTAACAACCTTTCTGGTTTACTTATTCACGCCTACTGACAGCATTTGTTAAAAAGTGTTAAAAAACTTTTGAAAAAGTTAATATAATTAACTTATTGCATGCATAAAAACGAAAAAAAGATACGAAAATCACGTGTTAGAACCCTCATAATCAATCTTTTACCATTTGCCCAAACTTCTCTTTGAAACTGCCGCGCCAGGGCGAAATTTTCTGTACATTTGTAAAAAAATCATCTAAAAATGCCGAAAATATCAGAACGAGCCCAGAATATGCCGCCATCTCCGGTGCGTAAACTCGTGCCTTATGCACTGCGTGCGAAACAGCGGGGCATCAAAGTGTATCATTTAAATATAGGACAACCGGATATTGAAACTCCAGAATCTGCTTTGAACGCCATTCGTAACATCGATCTGAAGGTTTTGGAATACGCACTTTCAGAAGGTAACATCGAGTACAGAAAAGCGGTTGAAAGCTATTACCAGTCTTTGGGTTTTGCAGATATCACCACCGATAATATTATTGTAACCAACGGCGGTTCAGAAGCACTGAATTTTGCCATTTCCACGTTATGCGACAGCGGCGATGAAATAATCGTTCCGGAGCCGTATTATGCAAATTACAACGGCTTTACCAGTGCACTGAACACCAAAGTGGTTGCGATTCCTTCAACTATTGACACGGGTTTCGCGCTGCCCCCTATTGAAGAATTCGAAAAGAAAATCACCGATAAAACACGCGCGATTCTTATATGTAACCCCGGAAATCCAACCGGCTATCTGTACACCTATGAAGAGCTCAAGAAACTGTCTGAGATCTGTCTGAAACACGATATCGCGATTATTTCTGATGAAGTGTACCGCGAATACGTGTATGATGGACAGAAGCAGACATCCATTCTCGAATTTCCTGAGCTGAAGGAACATGCGATCGTCATCGACTCGGAATCCAAGAGATATTCGATGTGCGGAGCCAGAATCGGCTGTATGATTACGCGTTCGGAAACCATCAAAGATGCTGCAATACTTTTTGCGCAGGCAAGATTGAGTCCGGTACTTCTCGGGCAAATCGCTGCAGCTGCAGCACATGAAAACGACAGCCTTTACATTGCAAATGTCCGTTCTGAATACACCAAAAGAAGAAATCTGCTGGTTGATCTTCTCAATGGCATTCCGGGCGTGATCTGTCCGAAACCGAAAGGCGCTTTTTACTGCGTTGCAGAACTTCCTGTTGACGATTCTGATAAATTTGCACAGTGGCTGCTCGAAAAATATTCGCACAACAATGAAACTGTAATGGTTGCGCCTGCAGGCGGTTTTTACAGTGAGCCGATCCTGGGCAAAAAACAGGTGCGCATTGCTTATGTTCTGAAAGAAGAAGACCTGAAAAGGAGTGTTGAATTACTGAATGACGCGCTGCATAAATATAAAGAGGAGTTCAGTTTATAAAATTCGAGATTAATTGATGGAGATCAGCGAAAACTATTCTTTAAAACGCTTTAATACCTTCGGTGTGGAGGTTTCAGCAAAATATTTTGTTGAAGCAGACACCCGTGAAAAACTGATTGATGCCCTTCACAAAAAACAATTGTTGGAGGAAAACATCGGTGAAAAATTACCTTTACTCATTATCGGCGGAGGCAGCAATATCCTCTTCACCAAAGATTTCGAAGGCTTCGTTATTCACCTGGAATTAAAGGGAATTACCGAAGAAACAATCGGAGAAAATGAGGTACATGTCACGGCGGCATCCGGTGAAAACTGGCATCAGTTTGTACAGTACTGTATCGGGAAAAATTATGGCGGACTGGAAAATCTTTCACTGATTCCAGGAAACGTAGGCACCTCTCCCATGCAGAATATCGGCGCCTATGGTGTCGAAATAAAAGATCACTTCGTGCGTTGTGAGGTTCTCAATCTGCAGACACTGCAGACTGAGATTTTCGATCTCGAAAGATGCCGTTTTGGCTACCGGGATTCTTACTTCAAGCATGAAGGCAAAGGCAGATACATTATTTTATCAGTCACATTTTCGCTGACAACTAAGGATCATATCATTCATTCGGAATACGGTGCGATAAAATCCGAACTGCATCAGATGGGAATTGCATTTCCGACGATTCAGAACATTGCGCAGGCAGTGATTAACATCCGGAGCAGCAAACTTCCCGACCCGAATTCATTAGGAAACGCCGGCAGTTTCTTCAAAAATCCTGTGATAACGATGCAGCAGTATGAGCCGCTGAAAAAATTACACCC
Organism: Bacteroidota bacterium; assembly: GCA_023399675.1. Taxonomy (GTDB): domain Bacteria; phylum Bacteroidota; class Bacteroidia; order Flavobacteriales; family Weeksellaceae; genus JAEWOS01. The sequence continues at coordinate 7,668 of JAEWOM010000038.1, read as the reverse complement.
TGAAATTCCGGGTTATTCGGACGGGGAACACGTTAAAATTCCTGCCGGCTGGCTGATTGAACACTGTGGCTGGAAAGGAAAACAAATCGGAAATGTTGCCACACATACCGATCAGGCGCTGGTTATCGTCAATAAAACCGGAAATGCCACCGGAAAAGAAATCTATGATTTTTCGGCAGAGATCATCAAGTCGGTGTACGAAACATTTGATATCAAACTGGAACGCGAAGTCAATATTCTGTAATATTTAGGTTACCGTTTTAATTCTGCTGAATTTCAGCACTAAAATTTTATATTTGGCTTCTTCAATTTATGAATTTGAGAGGCCTCTTTTTCCTGTCTGTATTTTGTTTGCCGGTCGTGATGATTTCGGCGCAGCGGGATACTGTTGCTATCTCCGGAAAAATTCGTGCTGATAACCGTACCGTTTCCGTTACGCAGGAAATGAGCTACACCAACCGCAGCAGTCAGCCTGTACACGAAATCAACCTGCTGAACTGGATCGCCGCATATAAAAACCGCGGAACAGATCTTTATCACCGTAAAATTGAGGACAGAAGGAGTGATCTCCATTTTGCCGATGAACAGGAACTCGGTAAACTTCGTTCACTGGAAATTGATGGATTTGAAACAACCGCCGGACTGAGTAAACTTCTCGACTCGGAAAATATTACCGTACCCCTGTCGAAACCGCTGAATCCCGGTGAAACACAAAAATTACGGCTCAGTTATGAGCTTTTTCTGCCCATTTCTAAATTTACCGGATACGGAACGTCGCAGAACAGTGTAGCCCTGAAATATTTTTTTCTTGTTCCCGACAGTTTTCCGGAACGTGCACCCAAACTCAAAACATTCCACGATGCAGAAGAAACAGCCACTTCCGGAATTCACTGGATAATAGCGCTCGAAACAGAAAACAGCCTTGTTGCAACAGCTAATTTACCTCAAAAATCACCCCTGCGGTTTGAAGGTACTTTGCAGCAGGACCCCGAAATTCTGCTGACAGAAAAACCGTTTACTTCACATACTGCACAGGTCGGTGATAAAACCGTCCGCGTAGATTTCGGATACGATTTAACAGAAGAAGAGCAGAGGAATCTGGAATTTTATCTTCCGCTTCAGCTTCAGTTCATACAGAACCGCACAGGCTTATTACCCGAGCAGATATTCATATCCGAAAAATTCAAAAAAAAGGAAGATTTTTTCGGTAACGATGATATCAGTTTCTGGAAATTCCGTTTTCCGCTGTTCACCCCGGCTGAAAATACCGATTTGGATTACTTCAGCATCATTTCTAAAAATGTGGTGGAACAAAGCATTTCTACATACAAAGAAGAAGACCACTGGATTAAAAACGGACTCAAAACCTATCTCGAGTATCAGTACCTGCAGAAAAACTACAGAAATTCACGTTTGATGGGCATGCTTCCCGACACCAAAATCTTCGGAATCAAGCCTTTGAACCTTTTTCATGCTTCTCGGCTAAAACTTACAGACAGATACCGGATTGCGTATCAGTATATGATGACGCAGAATCTCGACCAGAAAATTGCTGAAGATTTTACAGAACTCAGCAATTTCAATGAGATGGCAATCAGCAATTTTGAAACCGGAATGCTGCTGAATTTCGTCGCTGAAAATATGGGAACACAGAATTTCGAAACATTCCTAAGAAATTATCTGGATCAAAAGCAGGGACAAACTGTAGAAGCCACCGATTTCCTCAACAAACTTGCTGACGCTTCTGCAAATCAGTCTTCTTTTTTGAAAACGGTGATTGAGCGCAAACAGCGAATCAATTTCCATGTGAAACGCTTCCGAAGAAGCGATGAAAACCTGTTGGTAGAGGTAAAAAAGAATGAAGAAGAACGGATTCCGTTCAAGATTACGAGAAGTACAGCAGAGGGTGACGCGGAATCCTACTGGTTCAACACAGATTCCGGGAAAACCAGCGCTTACTACCGCATTCCCGATGAAAATACTGCAAAACTGGAAATCAACAGCGGAGGCCTGTTCCCTGAAAGTAATTTTCGGGATAACTATCTGTATACCAAAGGTCTGTTCTCGAATATGAAGAAAATCAGGTTTAAGCTGATCAAAGATATTCCGAATCCCGAATACAATGAAATCTACATCAACCCCAGAATAGATTTCAATGCGTACGACAATATTCTGATCGGTTTAAATTTCCGAAACGAATCGCTGTTCGACCAGAAATTTGCGTACTCACTCACCCCCTATTACAGTACCGGAACGGGTAAAATCACCGGATCGGGTGGCGTGAGTTACAGTTTTCTGCCACCGGAAAGTTTTTACAGAAATTTAACGCTGGGGGTTTCAGGTTCCTATTTTCATTATGATTACGGGCTTTCGTACAGCCGATTTTCCGCGAGTGCCAACCTCAATTTCCGTAAACCTCCGCGAAGCACCGTAGGACGCTCACTGGGCCTTTCCTACAATTATTATCTGAAAGATTTAACACCTCAGATGATTGCAGAAAATGAGTATGACCGCTACCAGCTGTGGAGTTTGGGTTATGGTTTTTCGGACAGCAGACTGATTCATGAAAAGTACTTTACGGCAAACATTCAGGGTATGGAAGATTTTCAGAAAGTTTCCGCAGAAGCGTTTTACCGCTATGAATTTGCTCAGAATAAAAAAATAGCATTTCGTCTGTTCGCAGGATATTTCTTAAATAACAAAACACGCAATAATATTTTCGATTACGGTATTTCCCGGATCTCCAATTATTCTTTTTCCTATGGTCTGCTCGGTCAAAGCGCCACCTCGGGATTGTTTGCACAGCAGTTTGTGCTTGCGGACGGAGGCTTCAAATCCTATATCGACAGTACGGTAAATCAGTGGATTACTTCCTTTAATGTTGATTCTCACATCTGGAAGATGTTCAATATTTATGCAGATGCAGGTCTGTATAAAAATAAAGGTCTGCAGCCGAAATTCATCTGGGACACCGGTGTAAAAGTTCGTGTTATTCCGGATTTCATTGAAATTTATCTGCCGGTGTACTCCACGCTCGGTTTCGAACCTTCTTTTAAGGATTATGCAAAAAGAATCCGCTACACATTGGTTTTGAATCTCAGTGCGGTGGTGAATACAGTGAGAAGAGGATGGTATTAAAAAAAAGAAGCTGCCTAAAGAGACAGCTTCAAAATAAGGTTAGAAATAAATTATTTCTTTAAGATTCTCTGTGAAACAGGTTGCCCGTTCACGATTCCTGTTACGATATAAATTCCTGGCTTAAGATCAGCAACATACATATTTTTATGTTCTGAAACATAGGCTCTTTTTACTACCTGGCTGCTCATGTTGAAGATTCTTACCTCTGATGCACTGCCAAAATTGATTTCCTCATCAACGATCGTATTTTTCACAAACTGTGAATTCAATGCTGTTACATCACTCACTGCCATCGTGTTGTTATCAATCACGGAAAACTGATCGAAACTTACTGTAGATCCACTGTAAGCTCTTACCGCAAGCTGCAAAGTTACTGCATTAGCAGGTACTGTTACCGTAACAGAATGCGGAGCCCAGGTTGCTGCACTTGGAAGATAGCCATTATTATTTCTCAGTGGATCGTTAGCGGCAACTGCCTCCTGATTAATAATAACACCTGCAGCGTCTTTGTATACACTCCAAATTCTCGCATCAGTACCATCACCGGCAGCCTTATAAAAGAAAGTAATCGTAATGCTGTGACCGGGTGTCACCGGCAATTCCTGATAAAATCCGGTTGTGGCGTTCGTAACATAGTTAACGGAATTAGCACCGTCGCTACCATCTGTTGCTACTACTGTTGGTGCTGTATAGGCTGCTGTCGGACCCGCAGTCCATCCGGTAAAACCATTGTCGAAGGTTGGATTTACTACAAGATTTTGCGACATCGCAAAAGATGCAGCAGCAATACCCAAAATTGTAAAGAATTTTTTCATAAGAAACTAATTAAATTATATGCTGCAAAATTAGCAAAAATTACACCGACTTCGACCTCCTTATTTTAATTTAATGTTAAGTGTTTCCACAATTTCCACCAGAGAATTTCGTTACTTTTACAGCCTGTTTATCTGAATCTGTGCGCATATTTCTTCTACTTTTCATGTATTTGGCCATAGGAACCCCCATCTTCCATGCGCAGATTTTTACGTGGAAAAACCCCAACATGCCCGAAGATTCCGCAAAGACAGACTCTGCTCTTGCAGTACGAATTGAAACCGATTTCTTCGAAAGAGACACCCTGGACTTCATCAGAACAAGAAATAAAATCGTGGTTGATGAAGGTATCCTCGTACGAAATGACCGAAACAGACTGTTAGGCGATCTCAATTCCAAAGGATCAATAATCCGCGGTGTTACATTCGGAAATGCCCAGGGTTCATCGGTGCAGAGTTCGATGGATTTACAGATTTCAGGTAACCTTTCGCCCGACGTCAGCGTTCTGGCTTCCATCTCAGACCATAACCTCCCGATCCAGGCAGACGGATACACGCAGACCCTCGAAGAATTCGACCGTATTTATCTGCAGCTCAATATCAAAGAAAAAAACATCTTAAGAGCCGGCCATCTCGAACTGCTCGATGAAAAAACCTATTTCGGCAGATATCAGAGGCGAAGTATGGGACTGCAGTTTCAGACTTTTTTCGGCAAAGAGAACAAAACCTTTCTCGATATTTCCGGCGGCGTTGCACGAAGTGAATTTCACCGGCTGCGGTTTCAGGGTATTGAAGGAAATCAGGGACCGTACCGTCTGACAGGCCGAAACGGTGAGAATTTTATCACGATTATTTCCGGATCGGAACAGGTTTTCATCGACGGAATTCTGATGAAACGCGGAGAAAATTTAGATTACGTAATCAATTATAACACCGGTGAAATCACGTTTACGAGTTTCCGACCCATTTTCCGTCAGAATTTTATCACGATTTCCTATAATTATACCAACAGAAACTACGCCCGATATCTGTTCACCGGTTCTGTGCTCCATGAGCGGGAACGATTCCGAACCGGATTTTCGTTTTTTCTCGAAAGTGACAACCGCAACTCACCGCTCGCACTCAATTTAAGCGATCAGGATAAACTGGCTTTGGTGGAGGCAGGCAGTAATCCGGATTTGATGTATGCCCCTTCAGGAACCGTTTCAGAATTCGATGTGGACAGAATTCTGTACCGGCTCGTAGCGTCACCAACCGGCGATTATTACGAGTATTCCACCGATGCCACACAAACGCTTTATCAGGTGGCATTCACCTATTTTGGCGCCAATTCGGGAGAATACACATTGAACCAGACCACCAATAACGGTCGGGTTTTCGAATACGTCGGTCCGGGTCTCGGCGAATACCGCGCAGTACGCAAACTGCCTTCTCCTCAAAAAGCACAGGTTTTTTCATACCATGCCGAGTATCTGCTGGATGATGGGGTAATCGGTACCGATGTGTCTATGAGTAACTACGACATTAACCTCTTCTCATCGCGCAACAACGATGAAAACGACGGTTATGCTGCACGGGTTTTCGGACATAAAACTTTTACAAAGAATAACTGGAAAGGGACACCACGCTTTGAGTATCAGCACATTTCCTCGCGTTTTCATATCCTGGACCGTATTAATGACGTTGAATTTTCGCGCGATTTCAATTTGGCAAATGAATTCAATCACAGAACGCAGAACCGTGTTATTTTCAGTTTCCTGAATTCCTGGAAAAATCAATCCTTCATTAATTACAGACTCAATTATCTCGATGAAAAGGATTTCTACAGCGGACTGAAAAATGATCTCGATTTCGGATGGCTGAAAGGAAAATTTGCTGCAAAAGGTAACGCATCGTACCTCGCAACGGAATCTGAAGTTCAGGACACGAAATTCATCAGAGGAAATCTGATCGCTGAATTCAAAGGCGACAAAGGAATTTGGGCAGTTGGTGGCGGCATGGAACATAATGAAAAGAAGTTCAATGAGACCCAGCTGTTTGATGTAACCAGTTTCAGCTGGAAGGAAGTGTTTGTGCAGAAAAAAATCGGGGATTCTGCACGCACAAGATTACTGGCAAAAGCATATGTTCGGGATAATGATTCAGTCCGCGCGAATCAGCTGACAGACATGAATCAGATTCTGGGACTCATGGCCGAGAGTCAACTGATCAAGACCGAAAAAACAACTTTAAATGCATTAATTCATTATAGGAAATTCTTCTATCAGTATCAGGACGAAGCCAACCTGAATAATGACTTTGTCATCGGAAACATCCTGTACAACCAGCAACTGTTCAGTAACGGTATGCGCCTGCAGGCATTTTACGAACTGGGCAACGGACAGGAAACACAGCGCGAATTCCAGTATTTAAAGGTGACGGACGGTCAGGGAATTTACAAGTGGACCGACTATAACGGCGACGGCGTGCAGCAACTCGATGAATTTGAAGTTGCAGAATATGCAGATTTAGCGCAATACATCAGGGTTTATACCAACTCTATCCGGTATCTTCCCTCGAATAAAAACAAACTGCAGCTGGCACTTTTTGTAAATCCGGCGGTAATTTTCAACAGTGAAAACGCTTTTCTGAAACGCTGGAACTTCAATGTCTCACTGAACGCGCAAAATTCCTTCTTCAAAAAAGACCGCGTGCTCATGCTGAACCCATTCGAAAAACATGAAGACCAGATTTTGAAAAACCAGAATCTGTTGGCTACAGCGCAGTTTAATCCCACAGACAAATCCGGCTGGAACGGAAACTACCGTTTTGTTGCCAATGATAATTTAATCAATGCCAATTACTCGATTGAAGAACGTGAACAGACTTCCCATTTCCTCAATTTGGGATACTGGTTCAGTAAAGATTTCAGAATTGACTGGGAAAATTCATCGCAGAAAATTATCAACGCATCGCAAATGTTCAGCACCCGCGATTACGAACTGCACAATATTGAGACAAAGCCAAAAGCAACCTATAAATTTACAGATGCGGTACAGGCCGAACTGTCTGCTGCACTGCGCAATAAGGACCGGCGCGACGGTGAAGAGCACTTAAAAACACTGGATTTTACCGGCGGTTTGCAATGGGAAAGAAAGAAAACTTCTGTTCGGGCCAATTTTTCTTTCATCAATAATACGTTTACCGGAAACAGCTTCAGTCTGGTTGGAAATCAGATGCTGGACGGTCTGAAACCGGGAAAAAATCAGGTCTGGAGTCTTATGCTGCAGCAGTCACTCACGAATTTCATCATTCTCAATGTTAATTATGAAGGAAGAAATTCCGGCGACAGAACCATTCATATCGGCTCCATGCAGTTGAAAGCTACCTTCTGATTTCTTAATTTTTCGATTAGGAAGTTTACTTCGTAGTGAGATTAAACGACGCTTTTTCTAAAATCCGTACTTTTGCATCATGCCAAAAATCGGTAACATCAACCTTCCCGAATTCCCGCTCCTGCTTGCACCAATGGAGGATGTGAGCGATCCGCCGTTCCGCAGACTCTGCAAAATGCACGGAGCAGATTTGATGTATTCCGAATTTATTTCTTCCGAAGGCCTTATTCGCGACGCGATTAAATCGCGTAAAAAACTCGATATTTTCGATTATGAAAGACCGGTCGGAATTCAGATTTTTGGCGGAGATGAAGATGCGATGGCGATGTCAGCACGAATAGTGG
>JAEWOM010000130.1 GCA_023399675.1 Bacteroidota bacterium | reverse complement strand
GGTTTTAAGATTGAAAAATCGGATGAGAATCTGGTGAAAATCTCATATCCTTCTGAAACTGCCAAAGCCGAATTCGACAAGGTTTCCGGGATGTTTCTTAATGCCTTTAAACATAAAGTAAATAATTTTCGCTTAGAAGTGCTGTATCATCTCGATGCAAAAAGCATGAAAAGGGAACTGGAGACCAAGCGTTCAGTATTTGAAAAAATGGCCGCTAAAAATCCGCTTCTTAGAGAACTGGATGATATTTTTAAATTCGATTTCAATTCATGATGCGGCTTCTGTTTCTCATTGTTTTACTGTTTTCGGGCATTTCCTACTGTCAGGATTCTGGAACAGACCAGCAGGAGTTTTTTCTGTCGGTATCGCCTGCTGTTGATCAGAACAATGAAAACAACCGCCTGATTTTACGCAGTTTGAGTATTTTTCTTCGGGATTCTAACAGGAATCAGTGGCTCAATAAAGATTTTGAAACTTTCAAATCGCCATACGCCGATCTGTTTCAGATTTCGCCCGGAAAGAACGGTGAATTTTCCTATCAGCCTTCTGTGATGGAGATTATCGAGACGGACGATTCACAGGAAAGGCTCGTAAAAATAGCTTTTATCGGGACCAATGATCCACAGAATAAAAACTATCTTGTAAAGGCAATCTATAATGTTATCGCCGTGCGTACTTTGCGGGGGGTTCTTTTTAAGAATGTGATGCCATATTTTACCAGAAATTGGCTTAAGGCAGGAAAAGGCTCGGTTTATTATTATTATCCTCCCGGAAAATCGCTTAATCAGCAGGAAATGTCGCGGCAGCACACAGACAATCTGAAACTTGCACAGTTTTTCGAGACGCATCCGCTGCAGATCAGTTACTATTCCGCCAGAAATCCGCAGGAAGTATTTCAGATCAAAGGTTTTGACTATCATCCGATGATGTTTGTTGATACTTCCGGTGGTTTTGCTGTCGATTACAACATCGTACTGTCTGCAAACAACAGCGAGTATTACCTGCATGAAGTCGCGCATTTGTACACGTCCAAACTTTTTCCCGACATCGTATCTTTGCTGGACGAAGGTTTTGCTACATATGTAGGCGGCAGCGGTAAATTCAACTATGCTTGGCAGCGCGAAAAACTGCAGAGATTCCTGGCAGAAAATCCGGATTTCGATATCAGCAAACATCTCGATCCGTACGAAAGAATTTATTTTGAAGACGAGACGCCGGTTCCATATTTGATCGGAGCCCTTATTTGCGAACGGATTCTGCGTCTTCACGGAAAGCAGAAACTGATGGATTTGATGAAAAGCGGGTTATCTTTGGCGGAAATTTTGCCTCAGGTTGGACTCACAGATAATAATATCAATACTGAACTGCGCAGCGAAATTACGCGGAACATGTATGATGTATTCAAAAATTAGAAAATGAAGCTGGAACAGCTCGAAAATAGGTGGATTAATTCCTTTCCGAAACCTTTGGTAATCGCAGGACCCTGCAGTGCGGAGAGTGAAAATCAGATGATGACAACCGCGCTTGAAATTAAGCAGAGCGGTGCACTGGTATCCGTATTCCGTGCAGGAATCTGGAAACCGAGAACCAAACCGAACGGTTTTGAAGGCGTCGGTGAAATCGGCCTCAAATGGCTCAAAAAGGTAAAAGATGAACTCGGATTCGTTACCTGTACGGAAGTAGCAAATGCCAGTCATGTACAGCAGGCCGTGGACGCTGACGTCGATATTTTATGGATTGGTGCAAGGTCGGTTGCAAACCCGTTTACCGTTCAGGAAGTTGCAGATGCTTTGCGAAACACGGATAAGGTGATTCTCGTAAAAAATCCTGTAAATCCTGACCTTTCACTTTGGATTGGCGCGCTGGAAAGATTGGTGGGTGCCGGAATTACTAATTTAGGCGTTATTCACCGCGGATTTTCCACTTACCAGAAAACCAGATACCGCAACGTACCGAATTGGCAGATTGCGCTTGATTTCAAAAATCTGTTTCCAAATATCCCGATCATTGTAGATCCGTCGCATATTTGCGGAAACCGGACAGGCATCGATGCCATCGCGCAGGAAGCCCTGAATATGGGTTATCACGGAATGATGATTGAAACGCACTGTACGCCCGATGAAGCATGGAGCGATGCGAAACAGCAGATTACACCGGAAAGACTCAATGAGATTCTGCAAAATCTTAAAGTACGTTCTGAAAGTTTTTCTATGTTTCAGGACGAGATTGAAAAATTCAGAACGCTGATTTCAGAAGTTGATGCACAGCTGATCAGTTTACTTGCGGAACGTATGGCTTTTTCTGAAAAAATCGGTGGCCTGAAAAAAGAAAACAACACCGCCATTTTTCAGCCGGACCGCTGGAAAACGGTGATGGAAGAAGTGCAGACAAAAGCTTCGCAAACCGGACTTTCACCGGATTTTGTCATTCAGCTATTTAAAGCGATTCACGAACATTCGCTCAGTGTACAGAATGAAATCATGAATGAAATTAGTGTGAGCAAGCAAAACCGAAGCACTGACGCATGAAAGGTTTAGTGATAAAATCGACAGGAAGCTGGTATGAAG
>JAEWOM010000033.1 GCA_023399675.1 Bacteroidota bacterium | reverse complement strand
GGATATCGGCATGTATTACGACGGGTTAATCAACGTGGTACGCAAAGGCAGAACCGGAGCAGAAGAAATTCTGCAGATGATGAAAGATTTCCGCGAAAATCCGCCAAAGGAAATTGCAGGTTCGCCGGTTGCTGAAATTCGGGATTATAAAGAGCAAACGAAAACTTTAGTTGAAGAACAGAATACCGTGGTAATGGATGATATACCAAAGTCCAATGTTCTGATTTACTATACAGAAGACGGTACTAAAGTGTGCGTTCGGCCTTCCGGAACAGAACCGAAAATCAAATTTTACGTATCAGTAAAAGATTCGCTGAACAATGCTACCGAGTTCAATGAGAAGATAAACAAACTGGAAAATAAGATCAGGCAGGTTAAAGCCGATTTAAATCTGTAGTTCATGAAAAAGTTTGCAGCTGTTCTTTTGGTTCTGCTTTCCTTTGTTTGTGCGACTGCACAGGAAGAAAGAAACGCGTTTCTGTACAAAGGAAGTATCGACAGAATGCCGGTCACCATGTATCTGGTCGAGAATGTTACCGGTTGCCCTACATCCTATTATTATGGAATTTACAAATACGACAGAGTAAATAAATGGCTGCTTCTTGAAATTGAATATGATCAGTTTCATAAAATGGGAATGGTTGAAAATGGCATCACGGGATTTTTTAGTCTGACTAAAAAAAGTGACACGCTGGAAGGCGTTTGGATGAGTCCGGACGGAAAACGAGTTTTCAAAGTTCAGTTAAAAGAAGTGGGTACCACAAGCAAGTCGCGTGAACAGTACGAAGAGGCTTTAGATAAAGCGATGTATGAAGCAAATGGCTGTTAGCCGCCGGTATTTTGAACTCCAAATCTTAAGATAAAGTGAAAATAATCGCTGTTATACCTGCACGTTACGAAGCCTCCAGATTTCCGGGAAAACTCATGCAGTCACTTGGTGAAAAAACAGTCATCTCTACCACTTATCAGAATGTGGTGGAAACAGGTCTTTTTGATGAAGTTTTTGTTGCTACAGACTCTGAAATTATATTCGGGGAAATCACCAGAAACGGAGGAAAGGCCGTGATAACCGGAGAACATGAAACAGGCAGCGACCGAATAGCAGAAGCGGTAAAAAATATTGCGTGCGATATTGTGGTGAACGTCCAGGGCGACGAGCCGTTCCTGAAACTGGAACCGCTGAAACAACTGATTGAAGTCTTCCGAAATGACAGCAACAAAATGATTTCGCTGGCCTCGCTGAAAATCAGACTTCAAAATAATGTGGACATTGAAAATCCGAACAACGTAAAAGTAATCACGGACAGCGATGGGTTTGCGCTGTATTTCAGCCGTTCTGTTATTCCTTTTCCACGCGAAGTTCATCCGGATGTGAAATTTTATAAACACATCGGCGTTTACGCCTTCAGAAAAAACGCACTGCAGAAATTTGCGGAATTACCTATGAAACCGCTCGAAATATCTGAGAAAATTGAGTGTATCAGGTATTTGGAATACGGAATGAAGATAAAAATGATTGAAACCGATTTTATTGGCGTAGGAATTGATGTGCCTGAAGACCTGGAAAAAGCACGCGAAATCTTAAAACTCCAGCAGAAATCGTAATTTGCCCAGGTTTATTAGAATTACACTTCATGAAAAATATATTTTTTGTTTTTGCAATTTTATTGAGTTCAATCGTCGGTGCACAGACCGGGAAGGAAATCATCGACAGAAATATCCAGGCAACCGGAGGTTTAACCAATTGGAAACTGCTGAACTCTGTGCTCCTTCAGGGAAAACTGGTTTTGGGGGTTAATGACGAATATCCGGTGAAAATTTATCAGTCCAGACCGAATCTGACGAAAACTGCGATCACATTAAACGGAAAAGAGACGGCAGTGGAAGGCTATGACGGAAAAAAAGGCTACGCCATGGATTATCGCCAGAACAGACTGATGGGTGATGACAAGTATAAACCTGAAAGTTTCGACAATGATTTTATCGATTTCGAGAATAAAGGTTTTACAGCAAATTACCTCGGTGTTGACAGAGTGGGCGACAGAAACTGCTTTAAAGTTGAACTGATCAAGAACGTGAACCGTACGCTGTATTATTTCGATACACAGAACAATATGCTTCTGAAGGAAGAAAAGAACGGTGAAACACTCGCATACTCGAATTTCAAGAAGGTGGGTAATCTGATTTTTCCTTTCCGCATCGAAAGTTCCACTCCCGCAAAAGACAGCGATTATGTAATCCTGATCAACCGAATCGAAACCAACAAAGCACTCCCAGCAAATACGTTTAAGTTTTAGATTCACCGTAAGAGCAGACAGAGTGATTCTCCTCAAACTTTATTCGTACCTTGTGTTGCTGAGAATTTCAGCAATACACCGATAGAATATCAACCGTAGTAATTATGAAAAAACTGTTTGTGATGTTATTATCAGCCGTAGCATTTCTGCAAAGCTGTACCAATCAAAAAAGTGAAGTTTCACAACAAAAAACCGAAGAACTTATGGGAAAATCGATCTATGATTATAAAGTGGAATCGCTGGATGGCGGAGAAATTAATTTCGCAGATTTCAAAGGAAAGAAAATCCTCGTGGTAAACACCGCGTCAAAATGTGGTTTCACGCCGCAGTACGCCGATCTGGAAACGCTTTCGAAAGAATATCAGGATAAACTGGTGGTTATCGGTTTTCCTGCCAATAATTTTGGCGGTCAGGAACCGGGCAGTAACGAGGAGATTGCGACGTTCTGCCAGAAAAATTATGGAGTCACCTTTCCGATGGCAGCCAAAGTTTCTGTGAAAGGAGATGATATCGCGCCCATTTTTAAATACCTCACAGAAAAAGAATTGAACGGTGTGAAAAACTCGTCAATACTGTGGAATTTCACCAAATTTTTAGTGGACGAAAACGGAAAGCTCATAGACAGTTTTGTCAGCACAACAAAACCGACGAGCGAGTCTATAACCAGGCATTTAAAATAAAGTAGTGCATCATTAAGATGTTTGATGTGTCCGGGTTTTCCGGACACTTTTTTTTCAAGTGCTGACAGTTCCATTTTCCAAATGGATGAAATATGATAATTAAATATTATTCTATGCATAAATTATTTATCTTTGAATTACTAAATATTTATGTCATGAAAAAATTAATCTTAATCAGTGCGGTTTTTGTAATTGCTTTAACCGGCTGCAGATCAGACGATGACAATACGCCACCGGCCAGTACCAATGCGGTAGTAGGTGTGTGGAACCCTGCAGAATACCGAATTTATTCCGGTTCAAATAATACCCTTATCAATACGATTCCGGCGGATGCATGCAATAAGCAGTCTGTTTTCGATTTTAAAAGTAACGGCATGGTTACAACAACTTTCTATGAGTTGAACATGGCTGGCGTGTGCAACGTTACCGCACCGGAGACATTACCTTATCTGTATAATACGCAGACACAGACACTGACCGTTGATGGTGAAGTGATGCGGGTGAAAACGTTGACTTCCGACATTTTCGAACTGGAGTTGATCGATTATCAGGATGATGATAATAATGACGGCGTGCAGGATGTCATGTACCTGATATTAGCTAAATAATATCCCATTTCTATTAACGACAAGCTCCTGAAAAGGAGCTTTTTTAATATTGTTCTAAACCTTTTGTAATACAAGTACTACTGTTTACATTTCTCCGCAAAACTGAAGATATTCCCGAGTTTTATTTTGGAATATCCGTTGGATTTTATTTTGGATGAATTGATCATTGCCTGCGCGAGAACATCAGTAGGAAGCGGTTTCTGGCTTTCCAAAACGCCCAGTTTATTGGCAAATTTGATGATTTTTCCGCCGAGCACTTCGCCTGTTCTTTCGGTTTCTTTTCTGTCGAGCATGCCCGGCTGAAATATCGTAATTTTATCAAAATGCAGATTTTTTACTTCCTGCTCCAGATCTCCTTTCATCTTTGAATAAAATATTTTGGAATTCGGATTGGCTCCGTAAGAAGAAACCAGAATATAATCTGCTACATCATTTTCCTTTGCTGCCTTCGCAAAATTATATTGGTAATCGAAATCCACTTTTCGCTGCGCTTCCTTGCTGCCTGCATCTTTCAGCGTAGTTCCGAGGCATGAAAAAGCCACGTCACCTTTCACCAGATTTTTCCAGGATTCGGGATTTTCGAAATCCACGACGTGAGATTTCAGTTTTTCATTCTCTATTTCCAATGGACGTCTGCCGAATGCATGAACTTCCTCAAAATCGCCGTCATCCAGCAGTTTTTTTACCAAATCTTTACCTGTGGCACCGGTTGCGCCTATGACGAGTGCTTTCATAGCTTTTCGTATTACATTTAATGAATTAAATATAATACATTTGAACTTGAAAATCAAACATTTCAAACACTTTAACCCATGGAAGTTCACGAAATTCTGGAATACTGTACTGCGAAAAAAGGCGTTGAGGAAACATTTCCGTTCGATCAGGAAACCCTCGTGCTGAAAGTCGGCGGCAAGATGTTTTTATTGATTCCGCTGGAAAAGCATCCCTTAACCATCAGTGTGAAAACCGATCCTGAATGGAGCGAAGAACTGCGCGGGCAGCATCCTCAGATTGAAGGTGCCTATCACATGAATAAGACGCACTGGAATTCCGTGGTTTGTGAAGGATTAAAACGGGAGCTGATTCTGAAACTGGTCGATCATTCCTATGAACTGATAGTGAACTCTCTGCCGAAAAAAATCAGGGTTGAATTACTGGACAAGTGATGATTATGAGGAGTAAAACGCTTCCGTGAGCCTTTTGTCTTCATCCAGCCTTTCAATCAGTTTTTCAAGCGATTCAAATTTTATTTCCTCATGAAGAAACTCACGAAAACGAACCGTGATTTTTTCACCGTAAATATCCTTGTCAAAATCCAGAATATAAACTTCTGTACTGAGTTTTTCTCCACCGACTGTCGGATTGGTGCCGATGCTCAGCATTCCTTTAAACTGTTGATTATTTACGAATACATCAACAATATACGCACCTTTCTTCGGCAGTAACTTGATTGGATCAACCTCCATGTTGGCAGTAGGATAACCGATCGTCCTTCCTAATTTCTTGCCGTCGACAACCACGCCCGAAAGCGGATATTGATATCCCAGCATTTCGTTCGCCTGCCGAACATTTCCCTGCAGCAGTGCTTCCCGTACTTTGGTAGATGATATATTCTGGTTAAATGCATTCACCGCATCCATCTGTTGCACCGTAAATCCCAGCTCAGGCGCCAGCTTTTCGAGAAGTTCAAAATTACCGCTCCTGTTTTTTCCGAAAACATGGTCGTGCCCGATAATCAGATATTTTACCCGAAATTTTTCAACCAACACGCGTCTCACGAATTCTTCTCCTGTCAGATTCCTGAATTCTTCGTTGAACTCCTGCAGAAACAGGTGCTGCACATCATAGTTTTCCATGAGCGCGACTTTTTCTTCCACGGTGTTCAGCAGTTGAAGGT
>JAEWOM010000302.1 GCA_023399675.1 Bacteroidota bacterium | reverse complement strand
GCTGGCTCTGAAGCACCTTTAAAATCTGCGCTTCTGTAAATCTTGATTTTTTCATTGTTTTTTCTTGACGTTAAAATTAATACTCTAATTTTAAACCATCTGAAAAAAGCAGCCATGTACCGACCACTTACCGGAGATACTTTCAGGTTTATTAACAATCACACTTTAAGACACTTGGCTCAAATTGAAAAAACCGACAAAAAAGTTCGTCTCCACGCAGACTGATGCTGCATCCCTCCATTAGAGGTATGTTCAATTTCATAGTTTGCGCTTTTATTCAAGAAAACAAAACAGCCGGAAAAAATGAAATTTTATAAACCGATTTTATTATCAATGGTACTTTTACTGGTTGCCTGTAAACAGGTAAACAGTAAAAACGGGGCACAAAGAGCAGAACATGCAGCTGATACAGTGAAAACGGAAACTGCACAGGCGAATTTTGAAGAAACTCCTCATCATTACAGCAATGACAGTATCACAGCGCTGATCTCTCTGTTCAGGGAAAGAAACATTGACAAAATTTCAAACAAAATCATTTTTCCTTTACGCAGAGCATATCCTGTTCCGTCAATCAAAAACCAGGAAGAATTCAAACGACGGTTTAATGAAGTATTTGATAAAACGCTGATTGAGAGGATTGCCCATTCAAAACCTGAACAATGGTCAGATGTCGGGTGGAGAGGAATTATGCTCGATGATGGTGTTTTATGGATATCAGAAGATGACGGTATGATAACCGCTGTAAATTATCAGAGTGACTTTGAAAAAAAGCGAAGAACTGAATTGATATTAACGGAAAAACGCAACCTGCACGCATCTTTGAAAAATTTTGAAAGTCCGGCTTACAGAATAAAAACAGATTCATATTTGATTAGAATTGATGAACTTACAGCCAACAAATACAGATACGCTTCCTGGAAAACCGGTGAAAACGAATCTTCAGAGCCTGATATTGTTTTGAAAAACGGAAAATTGGAATTTCAGGGAAGCGGCGGAAATCACATGATTACTTTTGTGAATGGAAATTACCTTTACAAGGTGTACAGAAACATAATCGGGGAAGAAAACAGGCCGGAAATTACACTGATTATAGAGAAAGACGGAGAAATCATTTTAACGCAGGACGGAACGCTGATTTCAGAATAACAAAACCGTGAAAGCTTCCGGCTTCCCGGGAGGTTTGTATTCAAATTTTGAACATCGGCTATTTCGTTGTCAAACTGACCTTTGATACCACGACTTTCGAACCATCCGTAATCCTCTCCGTGTCAATATGTTTTATTTGCGCCGGTGTCTTCAGAAACTTTTCCGGGTACCGCATATCATCAGACAGCTTCTGCACCTCTTCCCACGAAACCTGTTTGCCATTGATGAAGTAAGTGGTTTGCGAGCTGGTCAGGAATTTTTCGATAGCAGCAGTTTTCACCGAAGTATTTTTCACGAGGTTCTTACCGATATTGTACAGCGTCTCACTGCTTGCATCCGTTCTGAAATATCCATTAAAAATGTTTCTGCTACAGCATTCCTGTAATTCGGCCGTAATTTTCTGCACCCGGCTCAAATCGTTCTGCAACGCAGATTTTTCTGCATCTGTTAGCGGATTTTCCTCATAATTTCGGGATTTTTTGAAATTACCTTTCAGGGAGGTCGATGCCACAATCTGCTCCAGTTCCTCCTGCAGTTTCGTCTGCAAATCTGTCTTTTCCGACCACTCCTTCATCGCGGCATTGAAATATTTCACCACATCGTCATAATTTTTCTGCATAGGATCGAATACTTTCTCGGTGATCGTACGGTACTTACTCATCGTCGGTGCATCCTTATACTTTTCAAAAAGAGGTTTTACCACTTTATAATTTTCCGGCATGTTCTCATTTTTTCCAGCCATAAACATAGCCCGCTTTCCATGATCGAGAAGTCTGGAATTTCTTTGATCTTGACCGGTGCTGTATTCATTATTGCGGCGATAGCGGATATAGTAATCGATGTACTCCTGCTTAGACACCTCCTTACCTTCAATAACGAAAAGATTTTCTTCCGTTGCGCGGTACAGATTGATCACCGCCGGATCTGCGACATCCCATTTCTCATAAATTTTATTTTTGATTGTATCAAGTTTTTTTTGAGCTGCAGATCTTTCGACCCGAATATCTGTCGGTGTAGCCTCTGCGGCAATCTTTTTCTGTTCTGCCTGTTGCTGCTGTACATTCTGCTGAGTCTGAACCGCCTCATCAATAAGCGTGTTGAGCTCTTTTATTTCCCCGTTTTTAGCATTCACCATGTAGGCAAAGGCAAGCAAAAACATTAACGGAAGCGCCATGATTCTACGGATATAGCTGAATTTGGATTTTGGTTTTTGTAACATTTTTAGTCGTTTTTTAAGGTTGGAACTGAGAAACGGACTCGTGCACGGAAGCACATCGCCAGAAAAATGGCTCGCCAGAAGCATCTGCGCAAATGCTTTGGTGTCCGATTTTTTCACGGCCTTGTTGTCCGCAAGATATTCGTGTATTAAATTGATTTCTTTTTTGATCATCCAGAAAAACGGATTGAACCACAGAATGCCGCAGATGAGTTCCAGAAACATTTTATCGCTACTGTGATTTTGTTCGATGTGCACCATTTCATGTTTCAGAATCTGCCGTCCAAGATCCGACTGAAGTTTAATGGAATCTTCCAGAACAGATTTCTGAAAAATCAAAAGGGAGCATTATCAAGGTCGGTTTGGTAAAATGAAATCCCTTCCATTTCTTCCCTCGGAAATTGCTTCTTGAACCGCTCGATCTGGAATATTCCTATCAGAAACCGACCGATCAGGAATACAGAAACCAGCGCAAATAAGCCGAAAAATGCCGAAATAACTATGCCCCCATTATTTGAAGCAATGGTTGTAGTATTTAACTTTACTTCATTGATTAACATTACTATATCATTGTTAACCTCAAGTGTAAAATAATCTACTTTCAAAAGAGGAAGTATCAAACTCATGACCACCGCTGCCAGCAAATAAAACCGGTTGTAATGATGAAATGTGCGGTTTCTTAAAACGAGATGATAGTACCCGAACATCACGGCGGATGTGAAAATCATCTTACCAAAATAAAGAAGGAACGTATCCATTTTCAGTCTTTGTTTTTCAGTTCGTTCAGCAGCATTTCCAGATCTTCGACGCTCATTTCATTTTTCTCCACAAGAAATGAAACGGCATTTTTATACGACCCTTCGAAATAATTTTTCACGAGACTTTTCATGCTTTTTCCACTGTACTGCTCCTGAGAAACCACCGGATAGTACTCATGTTGCCTTCCAAAAACTTCGTACTGTACAAATTTTTTTTCCTTCAATACTTTCAGAATGGTAGAAACGGTATTCGTGTGTGGTTTGGGTTCCGGAAACTGATCCAGAAGATCTTTCAGAAATGCTTTTCCCAATTTCCAGAGATACTGCATCACCTGCTCTTCCGCTTTTGTCAATTGCTGTATTTTCATATAAACATCCTGTCTTTGTTGATGAAATCAATATCACTATAAACTTAGTGATACAAATGTAGAAAAGTTTTTGAATTTTACAACTATTTTTTTAGTGATAATTGAAAATAATTTACATCTGATTGATTTACAGGTAAATAAAATTTTAGTTTTTAATTAGATTGAGTTCCAGATTGTTGTTGTTTCACGCCTGCAGCTGTTTTGCTGATTTTGTACGCTCCTGAATTACCTGCGCAGCAGACACCTCTACTCCGTCCCGGATTAATTTGAAGTTGGGATGCTCATTGATCATTTGCCTGAGCGATTTTGCAGGATCATCCCGCAATTCTTGGTATAATTTTTTTAATTATGAAACGGGATGCCCACATTCCTGCTTCAAGGTTATCCAAATAAATTTGCTCACCTAAAAAATTTTTGTATCTTTGCACTCATATCGCGGGGTAGAGCAGTAGGTAGCTCGTCGGG
>JAEWOM010000267.1 GCA_023399675.1 Bacteroidota bacterium | reverse complement strand
GCGCCGTACAGCATTTCGCCCAAAGCAGCCGCATTGGCATCATTGGTTATGGTTGTTTTTACACCAAATTTCTCAGAAATCAGCTTGGTAAAAGGGACGACGCCTTTCCAGTGAAGGTTGGGCGCGTCTTCTATGGTTCCGGTGTAAAAGTTGGCATTGGGCGCACCAATTCCGATTCCATGCAGATTATGATCCTGCAGATGAGCGTCCAGCAATGGTTTGATATTGTTATAAAGCGCATCGATGTAGTCTTCAATCAATTGATATTCATCGGTCTTCATGGCGCCTTTCGCCAGAATTTCGCCACGGTGATTTACGAGGCCGAACTTCGTGTTGGTTCCTCCGATATCAATTCCGAGGACGATTTGGTTAGAAAAATCCATAACAGACATATTCCGGGTATTTGGTGTGTTTAAAATTAATGAAAATTTAATATGAACGGATAAAATGCAAAAAGGAAATGTAATCGCTTGAATATAATCTGTTTCCGTTTTCAGGAATCAATTCAAGAATTAATCCTCATTCGGGTATTATTATTTTGGATATACATATTCTTTTATTCCGAAACGATTTATGGTATTGCAAAAAAGTTGGAGAGGCTTTAATAAAAAAGTATGCTAGTCGCGCTATTTTTGTTAACTTTAAAAAATTAAAAAACAATTATTATGCAGAAAAAATTATCTATTCGTAAAAGTTTATCAATTATTCGTAAAGGAAAGCGAACGCTGCGAATGATTTTTGTGAGTGTCTTCACCTTCGCCGGCACTTTGGCGATGGGTCAAACGAATGTTACTGTGCCGAATGATAACCTGGTTGCTGCTTTTTTAGGACCTTTATCCAATTCAGCCAGAACATATCAGATGATTATTGATGATACCATGCTGACAGCGCTGAACGGAAAATACATCAACTCGATAGCATTCAGACTGCCTGCTTCGGTCAGCAATCCGTGGCCCGCAACCGCTACCACGTACTCGAGCTATGAAATTTGGTTAAGCGACGGTGTTGATCCTGCGAACAGGCAGCTTGATTTTCTTGCCAATGTAGTCGGAACGCAAACGATGGCCCGTTCGGGAACACTTACCTTTCCGGTAGGTGTCATGACGACGGGAACAAATCCCAACGCGTTCAGCTACGATATTATGCTGGATACGCCGTGGTTATATACCGGAACCAACCTCGTGATTGAGATTCGCCATAGCGGAAGCAACGCTTCATCTACTTCTGTACACGCTGCACCCGCGACTTCTAACCGGTATGGTATTGATTATACTGCCTGCTGGAGAGGTACAGGCAATGTTGCCCAAGGAAATTTTGCTTATGTAAAAATAAACGCGCAGGATAATATGGGCGTTCATTCGGTGGAAATTGATCCGGAACTGACGGTCTATCCCAATCCTGCTAAAGATGAAATATTCGTGAAGTCTACGGTACAGTACCGCTTTGCTGAGGTGGTGAATTATGCGGGACAGACCGTTCTTCGCAGGGAACTCAATTCCTTACAGCGCATTAATGTTTCGGAACTTGCAACAGGAAACTACATCCTCAAACTATCTGAACGCGAAGGTCAGTCTGTAGTAACTAAATTTATTAAGCAGTAAAATTTCTTTCGATTTTACCATTAAAAAAACCTCACCGTGTATATTCGGTGAGGTTTATTTTTAATGTACCTGTTTTTTATGCCGGAATTTCTCCTTTGTACAGGAAGGAAATGGTGTCTTTGTTTATCTTATCAACCATTTCGCTGAAGAGGTAGAACGACTCCTGCTTATAGATTACCAACGGGTCTTTCTGCTCGTAAACGGCTCCCTGAGAAGACCTTCTCAAATCATCCATCTCACGAAGGTGGGTTTTCCAGTTTTCATCGATAATGGAAAGCGTGATGTTCTTTTCAAAATCATCAATCAGGCTCTGGCATTTCGTGTCGTAGGCTTTCTGAAGATCTGCAACGATAGTGAGCGTTCGCTGTCCGTCTGTAAACGGAACCTGAATCATTTTGAACATGGAACCCTGATTCTGGTATACATTTTCAATTATCGGGAAAGATTTCTCTTTCATCAGTTCCAGTCGGTTTTTATAATCATCTTCGGCAGCTTTGTACACTACATTGGTGAGTTCAGCTACGGTTTTATTTTTGAAATCAGCTTCGGAAACCGGCGAATCCATAGTGAAATTCTTGATAATCTCGTATTCGAAATTTTTGAAGTCACCTTCAGTTTTTGCTTTTGTAACCACAGATTGCGCTACATCGAAAATCATGTTGGCGATATCATATTTCAGGTGGTCTCCGAAAAGCGCGTTCTTTCTTCTTTTGTAGATAACGTCGCGCTGTTTGTTCATAACGTCATCGTATTCCAGGAGTCTTTTTCTGATTCCGAAGTTGTTTTCCTCAACTTTTTTCTGCGCTCTTTCAATTGATTTGGTAATCATTGAATGCTGAATCACTTCTCCTTCTTTATGTCCGAGTCGGTCCATCATTTTCGCGATCCTTTCCGATCCGAAAAGACGCATCAGATTGTCTTCCAGTGAAACATAAAACTGGGAGCTTCCCGGGTCACCCTGTCTTCCGGCACGTCCTCTCAGCTGTCTGTCAACTCTTCGGCTGTCGTGTCTTTCTGTACCGATGATGGCAAGTCCGCCTGCCTCTTTTACGCCTTCACGCAGTTTGATGTCGGTACCACGACCTGCCATGTTTGTTGCAATGGTTACCTGACCCGGTCTTCCGGCTTCTGCTACAATTTCAGCTTCTTTCTGGTGAAGCTTCGCATTCAGAACCTGGTGCGGAATTTTTCTGAGCTGTAACGCTTTGGAAAGAATCTGGGAGATTTCCACGGATGTGGTTCCCACAAGTACCGGTCTTCCGGCGGAAGTCAGTCTTTCTATTTCTTCAATTACAGCGCTGTATTTTTCACGGTTGGTTTTATATACCAAATCCTGACGGTCATCTCTTTGAATTGGTCTGTTGGTAGGGATTACAACCACATCCAGTTTATAGATCTGCCACAGTTCGCCTGCTTCTGTTTCTGCTGTACCCGTCATACCCGCAAGTTTGTTGTACATACGGAAGTAGTTTTGCAGGGTAATGGTTGCGAAAGTCTGCGTAGCCGCTTCAATTTTTACATTTTCCTTTGCTTCAATCGCCTGGTGAAGTCCATCGGAATAACGACGGCCTTCCATGATACGTCCGGTTTGCTCGTCCACGATTTTCACTTCGCCGTCCATTACTACGTATTCGTCATCTTTTTCGAATAAAGTATAGGCTTTAAGAAGCTGGTTCATGGTGTGAACACGCTCAGATTTTACGGCAAAATCACGGAAAAGTTCTTCTTTTGCAGCGAATTCTTCTTCTTTAGGCAGGTTTTTCGCTTCAAGCTCGGCAATTTCAGTTCCGATGTCCTGCAATACGAAGAAATCTTTGTCTTCTGCTCCCTGCGACATGTACTCAATACCTTTATCTGTCAGGTCGATCTGGTTGTTCTTCTCATCGATTACAAAGTAAAGATCTTTATCAACCTTCGGCATTTCACGGTTGTTGTCGGCCATATACTGACCTTCCGTCTTTTGCAGAAGTGCTTTATTTCCGGTTTCGGAAAGGAATTTGATGAGGTATCTGTTTTTAGGAAGTCCGCGGTACGCCTGCAGCAGTTTGAAGCCGCCCTCTTTGGTATTTCCCTGCGCAATCAGTTTTTTAGCTTCGTTGAAAACTTCGGAAACTGTTTTTCTCTGCACCGCAACAATTCTGTCCACGGAAGGTTTCAGGACGTCGAATTCCTGTCTTTCGCCCTGTGGAACAGGACCGGAGATAATGAGCGGCGTTCTTGCATCATCCACGAGTACGGAATCCACCTCATCGACAATTGCAAAATTCAGTTCACGCTGCACAAGTTCGTCAGGCGAAGTTACCATGTTATCTCTCAGATAATCAAATCCGAATTCATTGTTGGTTCCGTAGGTAATGTCAGATCCATAAGCTTTTCTTCTGCCGTCGGAGTTTGGCTGGTGCATATCGATACAGTCGATGCTTAAACCATGGAACTGGTAAAGCGGGCCCATCCACTGCGAGTCACGCTTGGCGAGGTAATCGTTCACCGTTACTACGTGAACCCCTCTTCCGGGCAGTGCATTCAGATAAATCGGCAGTGTACCAACGAGTGTTTTACCTTCCCCGGTAGCCATTTCTGCAATATTTCCGCTGTGCAGAACCACACCTCCGATAAACTGAACATCATAATGCACCATATCCCAGACAATTTCGGAACCATGCGCATTCCAGGAATTTTTCCAGACTGCCTGATCGCCGTCGATTTCTACGAAATCTCTGGTAGCAGCAAGTTCATGGTCCCAGTCCGTTGCAGTAACGCGGATTTCACCGTTTTGTGCCCAGCGTCTAGCCGTTTCTTTAATGAGTGAAAAAGCTTCAGGTAAAATTTCATTGAGGATTTTTTCCTCAACGGCATAAGAATCTTTGTTCAGGGTTTCCACTTTTGCGAAAAGGGCCTCTTTTTCATCTACATTAGCTGTAGATTTAATCTGCTCCTTAATTTGGGAAATCTGAGAAGTAATATCAGCTTTAGCCGCGTTAATTTTCTCTTTGAACTCAGCGGTTTTTTCACGTAATCCGTCATCAGAAAGGGCCTGTATATCGGCTTCTTTCGATTTTATTTTTACAACTGCTTTTTTTACTTCCTTCAGGTCATTCGCATTTTTGTCGCCAAGAAAACCTTTCAGAACTTTGTTTAAGAAACTCATATTTTATAACTCTGTGCTTATTGCGGTTTGCGGAAAGCATTAATATTTTGCACTGTGTGCGTTGAAAAGTAAATAGGCTTTAAGCATTTTGCCTGAAGCCTATTGCGTTTTAGTATTCGTCCTCGTTCCAGAGGAAATCTTCGTCAGTAGGGTAATCGCTCCAAACTTCCTCGATACTTTCGTAGTTTTCGCCTTCATCTTCAATGGCCTGCAGATTTTCCACTACTTCCATTGGCGCGCCTGTTCTTATGGCATAATCAATAAGCTCTGCTTTGGTCATCGGCCAGGGAGCGTCGCTTAGGTATGAAGCCAGTTCTAATGTCCAGTACATATAATTTGCGTTTTTCTAAATTTTTGCAAAAGTAAAAAAATAGACGGGATATAAAAGTTTTTTCAGACTGATTTTTAGCGTCTTGCTGTCCCGATTCAATTTTTCCATTAATGCCGAAAAAATTATTTACTTCACGCCTTTGCGCAAAAACCATTCCACGAATTTTTGTATGCCATTTTGGAAATTTGTAGAAGGGCTGTATCCTATTACCGCTCTTGCTTTTGAGATATCAGCATTGGTTTTTTCCACATCGCCGGGCTGCATCTCCATAACTTTCCGTTCAGATGTAATCTGCATTGCAGATTCCAGCGAACCAAGCATTTCGTTCAGGCTCACCACTTCACTTTCTCCGAGGTTGATAATTTCATAAACACCTGAATTCTGCTGCAGATAGGTCATGGCTTTCGAAATACCGTCAATGATATCGTCGATATAGGTATAGTCGCGACAGGTTGTTCCGTTTCCGTAGAACGGGATCTGCTCATGTTTCTGCATGATGGCGGCAAATTTATGAATCGCCAGATCCGGTCTTTGGCGGGGTCCGTACAC
>JAEWOM010000231.1 GCA_023399675.1 Bacteroidota bacterium | reverse complement strand
GAATTTTATTTTTTTCCGCTACTTCAAAAGTAAATGAACTTCCTGCCTGTCCCACCTCCAGTTTATACAGAGGCTCCAGTGAATGTTCATCGAAAAGCATCGCAGCATTGGTAGCATTCGGCAGTTGCTCAACAACGAGTTTTATGTTTGTGTAATGCGTGGTGATGATGGCGAAAGATTTTTTACCGTAGAAAAATTCCAGGAAACTTTCAGCCAGTGCACCGCCGAGTTCAGGATCGGATCCTGTTCCGAATTCGTCAATTAACAGCAGGGTATTTTCGTCCGCTTCACGGATAATTCCCGACATTTTTTTCAGTCGGGACGAATAAGTTGACAGATGATTCTCAATCGACTGATTATCGCCGATGTCCGTCATCATTTTTTCAAAGAAAAACATCTCGGATTTAGGATGAACAGGCACGAGAATTCCGCTTTGTATCATCAGCTGTAGTAAGCCAACCGTTTTGAGTGTGATTGATTTTCCTCCGGCGTTCGGTCCGGAAATACAGATAATCCGGTTATGATCTGTAAGTGAAAGCGTCTGCGGATAGATTTTTTTATTTTCCGCTTTGTTCTGAAGCCAAAGCAACGGATGAAAAGCCTCCCTTAATTTGAGTGTTTTGTGGCGGTTCAGTTTCGGCATGACGCCGTTAATCAGTTCAGCGAATTTGGCTTTTGCGCGGGTAAGGTCAAGTGCGAAAATATAGTGCTGATATTGCGTCAGCCACGGCTCATATTCTGAGATTTCTGCAGTCAGCTGACGAAGCAGCCGGTCAATTTCTTTTTTTTCTTCTTCCTGACTGTCACGAAGTCTGAAATAGTGTTTCACGACAGATTCCGGCTGAATATAGGTGATGGAACCCGTTTTCGAAATGCCGAGCGTACGTCCGGGAACTCTTTTTTTGTAGCCAGATTTTACAGCAAGAACGCGTTGATCTTCGATAATAGTTTCCCGGATGTCTTCCAGCAAATCGCTGAACGTGCTGAGTGCCCGGTTGAAATTTTCATCGATGGCTTTTCGTGCATGCTGAATTTCGGTGCGTAATATTTTCAGAGCCGGCGAAGCATCATTTTTAATCTCGCCGAAGCGGTTGAATACGCGGTCAATTTTTTCAGCAATCTCTTTGTGATACTCAATGTCTTTTATTTCTGCCAGAAGATGAGGAAACGTTTCGGAAAATGTCGGGAAAAACTTTTTCAGTCGGCCGATCTGTTCAGCAATATTTTTGATTTTCGTGAAGGAACTGCTGTCGAGACGGTAATTCTCAATCAGCATCACCTTTAGTTCCTGTTCAATATCTTCATATTCGTTGAAAGGTATCGCATTGGAACTCTCGAAACTGGTGAGGAATTCTGCAGTTTTTTTCAGCAGAATTTCTGCTTCATCTATAGAGACAGGACGAAGTTCTGTAATTTTTTCGGCAGTTTTCGCGGAGTACGCAAACGGGGCAATTTCCGCAAGTAAATCCGGAAATTCCAGTTCAATTAAATCTTCTTTATTAATTTGCACTATACAAAGATAAGCTAATCATTTACAGCTGGGGAAATCTGCCGATTCAACAGAGGGAATGAAATTTGGAGCACTGATCTGTATCAACATTAGAAAAATGAAAAATACAACCATCCTCCTGTCTTTGCTTTTGGCTGTATCCGCATGTCAGAAAAAGGAAACTGCGGCATCATCCGTTATTATGGAAGATTCATCATCAGCAGTTCTAACCGATTCAGTTGAAACAGTAACGCCCTGGGTATCAGATAATCAGGATTTTTTAGATAAGTTCCGCACTGTTGAAATCGACTCATCTCTGTTTGCGCCTCCAACATACGAAGAAGGTTCAATTGGAAAACCGTTAACCGCTGACGAGCTCAAATTACTGCCGTCAGGCTTGAACACAGACAGTTACATCGGTAATCTGACCGATTTTCAGGCATATACCAAATTTGATATCGATGCGAATACGCTTGGACTGGTGCTGCGGACGCCTGGTGAATATTCGTTCACTGCACTGACGCTGTTTTTTTATGATAAGAAAACGGACAGAATTTTGCCAAAATTTTTCGAACTTGCCGACCAGACAGGAGATGCTGGTTACTCTGAAAAGCTGACGAGCTGGCTTATAAAAGACGGAAATCAACTGAAATCGTTCTCCTATCACTGGACCAAAGTGGAAAAAGTAGAGCCGGACGATCCGATTAGAGAATCCAGAACTGACGATTATTATCTGATCAGTTTAAGTCCGGAAAAAATTGATACTGCGCGGGTTTCCAAAAATGAATTAAGTAAGTATCAGCATCTTTTGAAGCAGAAATAGCCATTTTTCGGCAAACCTGAGCAATAATTTTGAACATGACGTGGAAAGAAGTATTGGCACCGATAAAAAATTCAGATTACTTTAGGGAACTCTGGAGCAATGTTCAGCAGGAATACCGTTCCGGCAAGTGCTTTCCTCCGAAAGAGCAGATATTCAGAGCTTTGGAACTCACCGCGTTTGATGAGGTGAAAGTGGTGATTCTCGGGCAGGATCCTTATCATGGGGATTTACAGGCAAACGGACTGTGTTTTTCTGTATCCGACAGGGTTGCAGCGCCGCCTTCACTGCGAAATATTTTTAAAGAACTTCACGAAGATCTCGGGATTCAAAAAAACAGCAATGAACTTGATGACTGGGCGAAACAGGGCGTTCTGCTGCTCAATTCTTCATTGAGTGTAAAGGCCTATGTGGCAAATTCACATAAGCACTTAGGTTGGGAAAAGCTTACTGATTTTATTGTAAAGTCGGTCTCAGACCATAAAAATCATGTAGTCTTTGTACTTTGGGGTTCTTATGCGCAGAAAAAAACTTCGCTTATTGATGAAACGAAGCATTTGGTTTTGAAATCGGTACATCCTTCGCCACTTTCGGCGTACCGCGGTTTTTTCGGCAGCAGGCCTTTTTCAAAAATCAATTCCTACCTCGCAAGTCACGGGCAGCAGGTAATAAACTGGTAATTACCGTTCAGGAGCACTGCGGATGACGCGCGGATCGACACCCAGATTCTTATCTTTAGCACCCTCAAAAAGAAGTCCGATTTCATATTTTCCTTTCAGCGAAGCTTTATTTTCCACAGAATGCGGCGCAACACTTTTCAGGCTGATTTTAAATCCATTGTAGGTAACGGTATGCTGGTAGTTGTTTCCTGCATTGGGTGTCGATGCGAGTCGCACCGTTTGCGGTGCAACTTCATTGCCGTCGAAAGTGATTTCTGCAACAGCAACCCCTTCCCATACACAGTTTACTCCGGCCGGACATCTGCTGTCTTCGGTGATTCCTTTAAAATGAATGGACATTTGTCTTTCTTCAAAATATTTTTTCTCGCCTACTTTTAAAAAGGTCAGTCCGATTCTTCCCACAGATGCGCTGCTGCTTTGGTCTGCTGTTCTGGCTTTTGTTACAGCTTTCTGAGTTGCCGACTGATGTGTGGCAGCGGAAGTTCCTGTTTTCTCGTTTTGAACGGTTTTCTGCGAACTGCTCGTTTGGTCGGCCGTTACCGGTGCATCAGACTCAGCTACGTCAGTTGAGGTTACAGAAGTTGAATCTTCTGCAGGTATTTGTGCCGGTATTACCACAGTTGTTTCTGCCTGCGAATTGACGGTAGAACTTTGTTTTTCCTGCGTTCCCGTGCATGAAAACATGGCGGTAGCTGCAAGAAGAAGCGTGAGATTGTTGCGGATTTTCATAGCTTTTATTTAAAAGATGTCGAATAAAACCACCAAAAACATTGCCACACCGACTACGAAATTGAATCCGGTACCATAGAGAAAGCCTATAAAGGCGCCTTTGGTGGA
Organism: Bacteroidota bacterium; assembly: GCA_023399675.1. Taxonomy (GTDB): domain Bacteria; phylum Bacteroidota; class Bacteroidia; order Flavobacteriales; family Weeksellaceae; genus JAEWOS01. Next base: position 3,554 of record JAEWOM010000231.1, on the reverse strand, counting down.
ATTCCAGGCTTTCTGTCTGTCACTTCTGTCGTGAAGCAATTCGCCGATGAACACACCTGCGAACATCCCGATTAAAAATCCGAGGGGAACCGGAATAAAAATCATACCGGCAAAAGTTCCGATTATTGATCCGATGCTTCCCCATCTGGTTCCACCATATTTCCGGTTCGTTTTGGCCGGAATTACATAATTGAGAATTCCGGAAATGAGGGTAAGAATCCCGAAAATCCAGATATACGCCATATTCAAAGGTGCGCTGGTGCCGAATTTATACAGCAGCAGTCCGCCAAAACACAGAATGAGCCCCGGAAGAACCGGCAGAAAAGTTCCGGCGATACCGACCAGCATGACGATTAGACTAACAAGAATAATGATGTTTTGATCCACAGATTTGTTTTTGATAAAATTAAACAAAAAAACAGCGACTAAAAAGCCGCTGCCTTATTTAGGGTAATGTTAGAGATTGAGTATCACGTACTGCAGTATTGGTGCCGTATTTCCGATATTTCCAGAGGCGTGGTTGTGAAAAGTGGTAAAGTATATATTTGCACTGTTAGAAGTGCCATTGCAGCTGCCTAAACTGTCTCCATGAGAGAGATGTGCGGACAGCGCATTTTGGGGAATCGTTAAAGTGACAGGATTTGCGCCGGCCGGTTTATGACAGATTGTTACATATTGATTGTTGGCTGCATTACCCACGGCAATGGTCGGCGCGCCCTGTTGAACAAATTTATTGGTCCTGATCATCAATGCCTCGCCCTGTTTCTCTACCAAAACGTCCCAAAAAGAAGCGTCGTAGGAGTTGATTTTTTGCCAGGATCCCAAATCATAATCAATGTCCAAACTGTTGAAGCCGATAGCGGAAGCGAGTGCAGTATTGGATACGTTGCAGTTGGTGTATGTGCCGGGCATCCCGTTGTTTTGCGAGCAGAGTAATGGATCCGCAATGAATCCACCGGGCAGGTTGCAGGCCGTAGAATTGGCACCTCCTCCAACCAGATATGCAACATCCCAGTCTGATGCGTATAGACTACCGCCATTGGTCACAAAGTTTGCAAGATTTGTTTCCGCCAGTGCAAAGCCCGCGGCTGCCTGCGAATTTCTTGAACCACAGTTTAGGAAAATGATATCATAAGGTGCAACATTATTCATATCCTGCAACTGTGAAAAAGAAAGTTGGGTTGCTGTGTAGCCTAAGCCCGTAATAATATCTTCTATTTTATCATAAGCCCCTTTCACATAGGCGATATTAGCAATTTGTGTAAGCTTCGTCTGCGAAGCAGATAACACCAGAGGCTGGGTTTCAGAAATATTTGCCGTAACCTCCGTACGGAAATTAGAACCACCCCCTGTCTGAATGTGTATGGTGCGGTCCTTCAGGAGCATCAAGGGTAAAGTTTCCCTGTGCATCACTGTATGCGTAATACAGTTTATGATTATTATCAAATGTGAAAACCAAAGCCCCGCCAATAGGCTTTACGCCATTTTTGGCCATTACCTTGCCGGTAACCTTGCCGGTTTTCTGAATTGAAGGCGCTTCTGGCGGAGAATTTACAGGATCGTCAGCACGGTTGCAGGTAGCGAGCATTACTGCCGCAGCAACTAAAGAAAGTAGCATTTTTTTCATATCTGATTGTTTTAGTGATTTTAAATTCTATGTAAAATTAAATAAACAATTATGAAGTACACAACAAAATGCATAAAATTTTTAATATTTTACTTGTAGCAGGTCATTTGACTATGATTATGAAAAATTGATAATTTGTGATACGAGTAGTTAAATTGCTATTTTTGTGCGAATGGAGAAGGAAATTCAACAGACCAAAGATTTTTTGCAGGAACTCAGCAACCTGATACATTATTTTATCAGAGATAATGTGTCCGATCACTGGGTTGTGATGGTATTGGTAAAAGTACTTTTGCTGGGAGCCATTATTTTCCTGCTGGATTTTATTTTAAAAAACGTTATCGATCTTATTTTTAAAGGTTTTTCTGATGAAGATAAATATCCGGTTTTTAAATCGATACACTCTTCTAAAATTACGCATTCAATTGCCCATCTGATTTCCCTGTTTTTTGCGGGCTTAGCTATTCAGCCGTTTTTCAAATACAGGCACCGTAACTCCTTCGCGGTGTTCGAAACATTGGTTGAACTTGGCTTTGTAATCATTATCGGAGGACTGGCACTCCGGTTTTTAAAGGCGATAAAGAATTATTTCACCTACAAGAAAGATTTTTACCGCATTGTCGCGCTAAATGCCGTATCTCAAACGATTAAAACCTTCGGCATTTTCGTGCTTACCGTTATTGCCATCAGCATTATGTTTGGTATCAGCGGACCTACGATCCTGGGAAGTCTCGGTGCAATTACGGCTGTGCTGGTACTGGTTTTCCGGGATACAATTCTGGGATTTATGACGGGAATCCACGTGGCGACCTCAAGGAGTATGAAAGTAGGCGATTGGATCGGCATCCCGAAATATACGCTGGAAGGAACCATTGAAGAAATCAACCTGATTACCACAAAGATTCAGAATTTCGATAAAACTGTATCGACAATTCCGACTTACGATTTGCTTTCGACCGAAGTAAAAAATCTGCAGGTGATGTCGGAGAGTAATACGCGGAGAATTAAAAGGTCCATCATTTTCAACATTACTTCCTTTAAGTTTGTTGATGAGGAAATGTTTGAGAGGCTGACCAAAATTAATCTGCTGAAAGATTATCTGGAAGCTAAACGCGACGAAATACTGAATGAAAGAAGTGCGCTTGAAAATGCTGAAATTATTCTGAACGGTAACCAGCTTACCAATATCGGTGTGTTCAGGATTTATGCCCAGAATTATCTGAAAAACAATGAACATATCGACCAGGATAATACGCTGATGGTAAGGCAGCTGGAAAATACTCCGCAAGGTATGCCGCTGGAAATTTATGCCTTTACGAACGACTCTGTGTGGGTAAATTATGAGCAAATTCAGAGTGATATTTTTGATCATCTTTTGGTAGCTTCCAAGTATTTTGATCTGGAGGTGATGCAGTTTGTGAAAATATAAACCAATCTTATTTTTGAAATGACAAAACTTAGTGTAAACATCAATAAAATAGCCACTTTAAGAAATGCTCGTGGTGGTTCTCTTCCCAGTGTAACCGAGGCTGCCGTTAAAATTCAGGAGTTTGGCGCACATGGAATTACCATTCATCCTAGACCGGATGAAAGACACATCACCCGAAAAGATGTTTACGAGCTCAAGCCATTGGTGTATACGGAATTCAATATTGAAGGAAATCCGCACCGTCCGTTCATCGATATGGTTCTGGAAGTAAAACCGGAGCAGGTAACGCTCGTTCCCGATGCTGACGACGCGATAACGTCTAACGCAGGTTGGGACTGTAAGAAGCATCAGGGGTTTTTACGAAACGTGATTGCCGAATTCAAAAATGCAGGAATCCGCACGTCCATTTTCCTTGATCCGAATCCTGAAATGGTGGAATATGCCGCTTCAACCGGTGCCGACCGCATCGAACTGTACACAGAAGATTACGCACGGAAT
>JAEWOM010000173.1 GCA_023399675.1 Bacteroidota bacterium | reverse complement strand
TACCGTTCCGTACAGAAAAGATCAGCTCTCCATGCTCGGCATCGACTTTACGCAAAGACTTGCCGACGTTAATCCGGCCGATAATACCGCAGTAACAGATTAATCTTACCGAAATTTTCAGTCCTTGACTTCTATCGTAATCAATATTGGCAATACCAATATCCGCTTTGGGCTTTTCGATGATGACAACTGCGATATTTCGTGGATCATCAACACCAAGCCGTACAAAACCAGTGACGAGATGATCCTGCAGTTCAGCATGATGTATCAGACACATAAAATTGATGCTGAAAAAATTGACCGGGTTATTGTAGGATCTGTGGTGCCTCAAATTACACAGGATGTTATCAGGGCGATTAAGAAACTGCATAAAAAAGCGCCTGTTCTGGTGGACAGAACAACTGCTTCCGGCGTTCGCGCGAAATCCAAACAGATGGGCACGGATATCTATGCAAATCTGGTCGCGGCACATCACCTTTATCCGGGTTCAAAAAAAATCATCCTCGATTTCGGTACGGCACTAACGGCAAGCTGTGTCGCAAATGACGGTGAAACGCTGGGCGTAATCATAGCTCCGGGTATCATCACATCACTGAACTCGCTGGTAGGCCAAACCGCGCAGCTTCCCGAAATAGAGCTCGTGAAACCTAAATCCGTTTTAGGTCTCGACACCGTTACCTGTATGCAAAGCGGCATGGTTTACGGATTTCTCGGTATGGTGGAAGGTTTTATAGACCGCATCAACCAGGAAGTGGAAGAAGACTGCTTTGTAGTGGCAACCGGTGGTGTTTCCCATGTTTATAAACCGCTGACGGACAAAATTCATGTTGCAGACCGGCTTCACACCCTGAAAGGGCTGTATTATCTCGGCAGAAACAAAAGTTAAATCCCGATGAAAAAATATTCTTTATTGTGGAGCCTGTTAATGTCGGGACTGTGCAGTGCCCAGTTTGCATCGAAAAGTCATCACTTTGATGTAAGCACCGGTTTTGCTGCAGTTAAAGACCGTGTCGGTTTTCTGTTCGGTACCGGTTACAGCTATGGCTTCAGCGGCAACCTCGTCACAGCGAAATACAATTATGTATACAATAAAAGGTTCCAGGGATTTTTAGCCAATGAAAGCAGAGTGATTATCAGCGATGCGGCGTTGCTCTACGGCAGAACATTTCCCCTGAATGAGAACATGCTGCTCAGCACAAGTGCAGGTATTGCGTATGATAAGGTTTTCTTCACAGAATATGATTACGACGAAGAGACAGGTGCTGAAACCGCAATGAAATACCAACAGTCTCACATTGGTGTTCCGCTGGACGTTACGTTACGGTTTTTCCGGGCAAAACAGACCAATGTGTCGTATGTGGCATTAAGAGCGCAGGGCACCATCTCCAAAAACAGTTTTGCATCATTCGGCGTAGCGTTCGGTCTTACTTCTCCGAGAACCGATTAGCGGAGTCTACCTTTTATTCTTAAAAAAATTCCTGATGAGAGAAGCGCATTCTGTTTCCATCACTCCGAATATTACTTCAGTTTTTGGATGCATCGATAAATTCTTACTGAGGTAGCCACGCTGCTCATCTCTTGCACCAATAACAATTTTCGAAATCTGAGCCCAGTTCAGCGCTCCGCAGCACATCACGCAGGGCTCCAGTGTAACATACAGTGTACAGTTTTTGAGATATTTTCCTCCCAGAAAATCTGCCGCGGCGGTGATGGCCTGCATTTCTGCATGAGCGGTAACATCGTTTAATGCTTCCGTCAGGTTATGCGCCTTCGCGATAATTCGGTTCTGCGAAACCACCACGCATCCGATGGGCACTTCATCTTTTTCAAAAGCTGTTTCTGCTTCCTGCAGGGCAAGCCGCATAAAGTAATCGTCCGAAAAAATCATTCGAAATAAAAAGTCATGGGAAGTTTAAAACGGTAAGGAACGGCAACCCCATTTTCCAAAGCGGGTTTCCAGCGGTGTTTGGCAAGATAAACTGCAATTTCAGCTTCGCGGTTCAGCTGGATATTGCTGCCGTCGGAATCGACATCAGAAATGCTTCCATCCGTTTCCACCACAAAACTGATCTGCGTTCTCAGCATATTTTTTCCGGTGATTACCGCCGTATTGAAATTCTCAGCCACCTCTTTACGGAATCCGTTCAGTCCGGTAGGATATTGTGGTAAAGTAACGGTTGCATTGGCACTGCCGGCCGATCTCGCAAAAGAAACCGAATTCTTCTGTTGAGCTCTGGATTTAATTTTAGCTAACTCAGCAACATTTTCTGCGCTTCGCCGGGTTTCCAGGATACTCTCCTCCGATTCACATTCGGCGTCGAGCATTTTTATTTTTTCAGGATTTCCCTTGATATCATGATCTCCAAAACATTTATCCTGAAGTCTTTTCAGTTTGTTATCATATTTATCTTTGATTCTAAGCAGCTTACGATTCTGTTGCGCAGAGCCAAACACGAAAAATCCCAGTAAAAAAATAGTAAAAATGTGTTTCATCTTCAGATTTGGAGCAAAGATTCTACTGATCAGCTAAACTGAATGTAACAGGTATTCTGTATTTATAGCGTACCGCAACACCGTCTTTCATCGCGGGTGTAAATTTTTCCGGAAGCCTGTAAATGGCAATTTCTGCCTGTTTATTAAAATTGGGATTCACACCTTCCGCGTGAACGTACGTGATGCTGCCGTCCGGCTCAACGGTGAAAAAAACATCTGCTTTGGACGACTGAAATTCTGACGTGAACGCATCGGTATAAAGTAATCCCGCAATCTGGTGCCGTAGGTTTTCAAAACCACCGGGATAAAGTGCTTTTTCTGAGATACTCTTGAGTTCTGTTCTCATGGTATCTGAATGCTGGCGGATTCTTCCGAGATCTTCCCTGTTCCGAACAGTGAGCAGTGCATATTGATAAGCTGAATTTTCTAAACTGTCCAGTTTCTGAAGAAAAATTTTGCGGTCCTGCGAAAGCAGCGTTCTGTTATACATCTGCGATGTCCGGCTGGTTCGGTTTTGAAATTCCTTCTCAATCATCATCCGGTGCTGACTGAAATAGTTCTTAACCTGCTCAAACTCCGTGTTTTGCTGTGCAAAAAGCGGAACTGCAAGGAAAAATAAAACGATATGAATCAGGCGTCGCATGATAAGTCAAAAATTTAGTTCTTCAATTAATAACAGCAAAATCCGGTCCTTATTATTTCCGCTTTTCATATTTCCAGTTTCTTCCCTTACCTTCCGCAATCCACTCCACCGCCTGTTCTGTTCTTTTCATGGCAGTAGCTTCGGTTTTAGCGTCAAGAATCCAGGTGATATATTCCTTACGGAATGAAGGTGAAGCGCCATCAAACAACTTTTGTGCAGCCGTATTGTCTTTCAGCGCAGACATCAAAATTTCGGGCACCTCGATTTCTTCAGAATTCGTTTTTGCTTTTTTGATTTTTACACCACGGTCTGCGAGGTCCACTGC
>JAEWOM010000120.1 GCA_023399675.1 Bacteroidota bacterium | reverse complement strand
CTTTTTCTCTAAAACTTTGCCAAGTGAATCATTTGAGGAAATTTCGAAATTCAAAGTTAATTTGGCAGAAATTGTTAAGTTACGGGTGAAATTTTGTCACAAAAAAGTCACCGTTTCAGGTGACTGCTTCCTTAATATTCGCTGGCCTTCAAAAGTTCATGAAAGTCTTCATCCGTCAGTTTAAATGCCACAGCTTTTTCAAAATCGTCAATATGCTGCTTTTTGGTACCGCTGGCGATCGGCGCTGTGATAAAAGGCTGTTTCATCAGCCATGCCAACGCGACGACCGACATGGCAGTATCATTTTTCCCGGCAATTTCATTCAAAGATTTCAGTACTTTCAGTCCGCGTTCATTGTTATAGCGCTGTTCAATTCCGGCACCTCTTGCCGAATTTTTGAAATCGTCTGCCGTCTTATATTTTCCGGTCAAAAAGCCGCTTGCCAAACTGTAATATGGCGTCACAGCCAAACCGTGCTGCTGTATAACTGGAAGATAATTTTCTTCAAAATTCCGACGGTCGTACAGATTATATTCCGGTTGCAGCCCCGTATAAGCTACAAGATTTTTTTCATCAGATTTAGCGAGGCTTTCCGTGAGCCTTTCGGGAGAAATATTCGATGCTGCAACAATTCGTGCTTTACCGCTTTTTACAATTTCGTCGAACGCTTCCATGGTTTCTTCAACCGGTGTTACGGAATCGTCGAAATGATTAAAATAAATATCGATGTAATCGGTTTGCAGATGCCTCAGTGAATTCGCAACTTCTTCCAGAATATATTTTTTCGAATTATTGGGATGATCCGTCTGCAGCGGAGCACCGACTTTGGTAATTATGGTCATTTTCTCCCGGTTTTTCTTCTCCTTCATCCATTTACCGATGATCGTCTCACTTTCAGAGCCGTCGTTTCCGGGAACCCATTTCGAATAGATATTGGCACTGTCGATTGTATTGAATCCCCTTTCAAAAAAATTCATCCAGAATGGTGAATGCAGTCTTTTCATCGAGCGTCCAGCCTAAGACATTTCCGCCAAAAATAATTGGGGAAACATTCACATTGGTTTTACCGTATTGTTTAGTATGCATGTTCTTGTAAAATTTATGATCAAAAATACCGCTTATTAATCCTTGCTGCTGTTAATTCACATTGTAAAAATCAATGGCACGAATTGAAGAAAAAAAATCACCCTTTGTAGAGAGTGATTTAATGTGATTATTTTTTTCCTGCAGCCTGCATCGGATTGACCCGACCCTGAGCTGCTCCCCGCGCCGTATTCTGCTGTTTCTGCTTAAAGACATTAAACTTCGAGGCCGGTGCAGGTATATCGCCCCAGAAATTATTGGATGTATCGATATCGGCCGTCTCACGCAGCGGATCGAGTTGAATCGATTTCAATTTCTTGTCGAACCAATAAGTTAATGAGACATTTTTTTCATCCTTACGCCAAATTTGCGCCGCTTTCTTGTCGTGCAGTTTCGAACCGTCTTCAAAAGTAAATTCAAGAATGATTGGCATAACCAAGCCACCGATGTTTTCGAAATCGATCTGGTACGCACGCATATTCTGAACTTTCTGTCTTTCGTTCAGCGGAACAACTTCTCGGTTGTCGGATTTTATCGTGTATTCCGTAGTACCACTCACTGTTTCCTGGCCTCGGTTGTATCGGTAATAGAAATCCTGAAGTGTTTTATCTTTTTCCACCTCAAACTCAATATTGGGATCCTGTCTGTTTCTTATTTTGGAAATGTCGTCAAACTTCGGCGATAGCGGTGCATCAACCTTGTACTTCATATCTCTTGGCGCTACATTAACATCAAATTCAGGCTCAGCAACCGTTACTTTTTTAATTGCGATATCAACCGGATCTGTACCGTAGAACCAACCTCTCCAGAACCAGTCGAGGTTTTCTGCGCTTGCATCATTCATCGTCCGGAAAAAATCAGCCGGCTCCGGATGGCGGAATGCCCATCTTTTCGAATAGGTTTTGAATGCATGGTCGAAAAGTTCGCGCCCCATAATCGTTTCACGAAGAATATTCAGTCCGGTAGCCGGTTTGCTGTAAGCGTTCGGGCCGAAATGCGTAATATTCTCAGAATTCGACATGATGGGCTCGAGCTGTTCCTTCGGTAATTTCATATAGTCAACAATCGTGTGCGCCGGACCTCTTCTCGAAGGAAATTTATTGTCCCAAAGTTCTTCTGTAAGGTATTCTACAAAAGTATTGAGTCCTTCATCCATCCACGTCCACTGTCTTTCATCAGAATTGACGATCATCGGGAAGAAATTATGGCCGACTTCATGGATAATCACGCCGATCATGCCGTTTTTGGTGCCTTCGGAATAAGTACCGTCCGGCTCTGTACGTCCAAAATTGAAACAGATCATCGGATATTCCATCCCGTTTGCCGCTTCAACAGACTGCGCTACCGGATACGGATAAGGCACGGTGTATTCGGAATAAACGCGTACAGTATGTGCAACTGCTTTCGTAGAATATTTTCGGTAAAGTCCATAAGCTTCCTTAGGGTAGAAGCTCATCGCCATCACTTTGTTGTTGTTTTCCGGAATCAAAACGTTCATCGCATCCCACACGAATTTTCGCGAGGAAGTCCAGGCGAAATCACGAACGTTTTTCGCTTCGAAGATCCAGGTTTTTCTTGCCTTTGATTTCGTTTTTTCGGCATTTGTAGCTTCTGCCAATGTTACAATTTCAACGGGTTCATTTGCAGTTTCAGCCTGTCTGTAACGCGCAAGCTGCGCTGCCGTAAGCACTTTGGAGTAATTCTTACATTCGCCCGTGGAACCCACGATATGATCTGCCGGAACGTTCATGGTTACTTTATAATCGCCGAATGCCAGCGCGAATTCGCCACGCCCGGTAAACTGATTGTTCTGCCATCCTTTAAAATCGCTGTAAACACACATTCTCGGAAACCACTGCGTCATCGTGTACAGATCATTGCCGTCACCGGGAAAATTTTCGTATCCGCCACGGCCACCCATCGCTATTCTGTTCGGTATCTTATAGTTCCACTCGATTTTGAACGTATATTTTTGTCCGCTTTTCAAGATCGCAGGAAGGTCAATCCGCATCATGGTTTTATTCACCTGATATTTAAGTGGATTACCTTTTGAGTCGGTTACTTTAACGAGGTTCACCCCATAACCGTTGTCCTGCACAGGCAGCTGCGTATTTCTGATACGGTCTAAAGGAGCATCATTTCCAATAGTAGAGGACGAGGCATAACCTGCATTTTTTACCGAAGACTGCTGATTTTCGTCGAGTTGCAGCCACAGATAATCCAAATCGTCCGGCGAATTATTATAGTAAGTTACGGTTTCGGATCCGCGCAGAATTCTGTTGTCTTCATCCAGAAACGCGTCGATCTGATAATCTGCTCTGTTCTGCCAGTAGCCGGGACCCGGAGCTCCGGACGCGGTGCGGTAAACATTGGGCGTCGGTAAAATCGTTCCCAATGCTTCGAATTTGTTCCCGTGGTTGCTTTCCGGATTGTTCTGATGATTCTGTGCCGAAACAAATACTGAAAAAACAACAAGGAGAACGGAGTAAAATATTTTCATGATTTCCGGAATTGTGCGATTTAACAAAATTAAATAATTTTTGCTGAAGAATCTACCGGAAACACTAAAACGGAATCCTCTCCAACGCCATTTTCAGTGAGAATAACGCAACCAGCACGGAAATGCCGAGCGTCCAGTACTTTTCGGGAAGTTTAAGCAGGCGCACAACCAGAAAAGAAATCAACAGAAAAACCGCAACTACGGCAATCTGCCCGAACTCCAGACCGATATTAAAACCCAACAACGGCAGTGCAATCGACTGCTCCTTTACAAGCATCATTCTGATAATATTCGCAAATCCCAAACCGTGAATCAATCCGAAAATCAGGGCCAGAAAATAATTCATCTTCATCAGCGTTCCACGTTTGCGGTACATCAGCAAATTATCAAGTGCTGTAAGAAAGATGGTAAGCGGAATCAAAAACTCTACCCAGGCTGAATCAATTCGAACCAAATCGAAAACACTGAGAGCGAGCGTAATGGAATGTCCGATTGTAAACGCTGTAATCAAAATAAGAATTTTACCCGGATTTTTTAATCCGTAAGCCACGATCAGCGCTATGACAAAGAGCTGATGATCGAGCGCATCTGCTGAAATGATATGTTCCCAGCCGAGTTGCAGAAACATTAGAAAATCTGACATCAAAATAGTTTATGATGCGATGATACGAAAAACTTTAACTTTGTGAAAATTACAGCATCCTAACTGCACAACAATCTTAAACACATGTACAGATTTTTGTTCTGCTTTTTAGTTGGACTATTAACCCTGACTGCGTCATTCACCAAACTGCATCCATATCATGTTGGTTCAGTGGAATTTAACTATAATTCAACTTCTTCAACATTCGAAATTACCGGTCGTTTTTT
>JAEWOM010000122.1 GCA_023399675.1 Bacteroidota bacterium | reverse complement strand
GAGGAAGGAGTAATAGTGAACGGCGAGAATGTGAACGGTAAAGCAACAGGATTTACCACGATGGTTGGCGCAGGATTCGGTTTCAGTTATTTACGTAAACTGGAACTTGCAGCAAGAGCTGATCTCGGTCTCAGCAATATCTACAAGGGGTTGATGAAGGAGCCGGGTTTCGATCCGAATATTCAGAAGAAAAAGCGCGAAAATGTCGTGAGCGTAACGCTGACCTATATTTTTGATTAAGTGAAATTCTCATGAATTTGTAATAGAAAAACCACGCAATTGCGTGGTTTTTTCATGAATGCTCATTCTTCCGAATCAGTTTCTGATCCATTTCCACAGCTCCTTCATGGTGGCTTTGTTACCGTACATCAGGATGCCAATTCTGTATATTTTACCGGCGATATAGACCATCGCTACCGTCGATATCACAAGCAGAGCCATAGCAAGCCCTATTTGCCAGTATGGAACTCCGAATGGAATTCGCGCAACCATGGCTACAGGTGATGTGAACGGTATGATAGAAAGCCAGAATCCCATCGGACCGTCCGGATTATTGATGATCGTAAAACTTCCGTAAACTCCCACCATCAGCGGAATGATCGCGAACAGGGTAAACTGCTGCGTTTCTGTTTCATTATCCACCGCAGAACCGAATGCTGCGTACATAGAACTGTAAAACAGATAGCCGAAAAGAAAGAAAAACAGAAACACGAAAATCACCAGCGGAACGTTCATCTGCAGCAATATTTCGGAAACCTGCCCTGCAATCTGCTGAAAATCCATTTTTTCAATCCCTTCGTCACTGCCTTCCGGAAGTTGTTGAGACAGGGCGTTGAAACCGGTATTCAGGAACAGTGCACCTGCAACCGCCATCGCAATCCACACCACAAACTGCGTGAGAGCAACCAGGGTGACGCCGAAAATTTTTCCCATCATCAACTCGAACGGCTTCACGGAAGAAATGAGAATTTCAACCACGCGGTTATTTTTTTCTTCCAGCACGCTGCGCATCACGCGAACACCGTAAATGATAATGAACATGAAAATTGCATACATCAGAATCATTCCCAGGATGTATTTTACGCCGAAATCCAGGTCGGTGTCTATGTCGCTTTCGGTATTGACATTTCTGCTCCTGAGGTCGAAGTTTTTGTCGAGTTGCACAATTTTATCCGGATCGATATTCAGCGCTTTCATTTTCACATCACGCATCGTTTCGGAAAGATCGTTTACAATTCGCTGCTTGGTTTCGAACCCGATTTTGCTGTTTATCAGCAGTTGGGATTGTTGTTCCATGCCATCGAAGTTGTCGCCGTTCAGTGACGAGATGATCAGCAGCGCATCTGTTCCTTCCATGTCTTTTAATGATGACACGAGCTGCTGCTCCGAGGCAGGGTTCACAAAAACATATTTGAGTTGTTCATCCGATTCCATATTCCCGGCAAAGAGTCCGCTCTTATCTACAACATTGATCACATACTGCTTTTCATTGGCTTCAAGCATGATGCCGATGAAAACGCCCAGACCGATCATCAGCACCGGTGCCATCAGGGTAAGGATAATAAAGGATTTCTTTTTCACCTGGGTAAGAAATTCCCTTTTGGTAATGAGCCAAATGTTCTTCATGTTCGGTTAAAATGAAATTAAACGGTTATTTCGGTTGCAGGTGTACTCACTGCACTGATGAATACTTCGTTCATACTCGGGATCTGCTCGCTGAAAGACCGCAGATTGCCCACCGCCAGTAAACTGGAAATCAAATGTGAAACATCACCGTCGTTGGCAGTTTCGAAATAGGTGAGGCCGTTCTTCCGACTGATATTCTGCAGCGGAAACTTCTCGCTGAATGCGCTCAGTCGGTGTTCGTCTACATCTGCAAGTATGACTTCAAAAATATTTTTCTTGAATTTCTCACGGACATCAAACACTTTACCGTCCAGAATTTTTTCTGCATTGTTCAGCAGCGCAACATAATCGCACATTTCTTCAACGCTTTCCATGCGGTGAGTTGAAAGGATAATGGTGGTGCCGTTTTCCTTGAGTTTGATGATCTGATCCTTGATCATATTCGCATTCACAGGGTCGAAACCGGAGAAAGGTTCATCAAGAATCAACAGTTTCGGGCGGTGAAGCACTGTAACCACGAACTGTATTTTCTGTGCCATCCCTTTGGACAGTTCACTGAGTTTCTTTTTCCACCACTGATCGATATGAAGCTGCTCAAACCAGTATTTTGCTTCGTGCAGGGCTTCGTTTCGCTTCATGCCTTTCAGTTCGCCGAAATACAGCAACTGATCACCGACCGTCATGTTTTTATAAAGTCCGCGTTCTTCCGGCATATATCCGATGTCTTCAATATGGCTGTTCCGGAGTTGTTCGCCATTGATCCAGATCTGTCCGCTGTCCGGCTGTGTGATCTGATTAATAATCCGTATAAAAGAAGTCTTCCCGGCACCGTTGGGTCCGAGCAATCCGTAAATGCTTCCTTCCGGAACCTCGATGCTGAAATTGTGCAGGGCAGTTTTTTTGCCGGCGTTATAGGTTTTGGTAACTTTTTCGGCGCGAAGCATAGCTGTTATTAAATTATCTAAAATAAAGAAAGAAAAGTTACGGATGTAGCTTTTCCTTCAAAAAAAATCCTGAAAAAATTCAGGATTATTGTTTTATGATCTGTTTTACTTTCTGTGTGTTGTCACTCAGCGTGTATCTCATCAGATATTTTCCCGGTCGAAGTCTTTCTAAGTTAATCTCCGCCGCATTCATATTGACATTGTAACTCAAAACCGGAGTTCCGAGAATGGAGTAAAAACTCACTGATTTTATTTTCAGAGAGGCGTCTTTTGCTTTTACTATTAATACATCCTTCGTCGGATTAGGATATGCCGCAAGAATCGTATCGTCACCTTTTGGCGTTCCGCTTGTATGCTGTTCCCTTGAACTTTGCGCCTGAAGCGTAGTAAAGCCCAGAGTAAAGCCCATCAGCATTAACATTAAGAAAAATTTTTTCATAAAATGCGTTTCAACATTGTATTTAACCTTGCGAAT
>JAEWOM010000068.1 GCA_023399675.1 Bacteroidota bacterium | reverse complement strand
ACAAAGATATTGTTTTGAATAAATTTTGAAGCGCAAATCTTTAAAACTACTTTTGTGGTTGCCGTTTGTACCATTTCAGATGCAGGCGGATTTAATACCAATTATGACCATCATCGAAAAATATTTTCCGGATCTCACGGATCAGCAGAAGGAGCAGTTTGCAAAACTTGAAGTGCTGTATGGCGAATGGAATGAGAAAATAAATGTTATTTCAAGGAAGGATATGGATTTTCTGTACGAAAAACATGTGCTGCATTCGCTGGGTATAGCCAAAGTAATGAAATTCGAACCGGGAACGAAAGTGCTGGATATCGGCACGGGCGGCGGATTTCCCGGTATTCCGCTGGCCATACTTTTCCCCGAAGTCCATTTCACATTAATAGATTCTATCGGAAAAAAAATCACCGTAGTAGAAGCGGTTGCCGCAGGTTGCGGTCTGCAGAATATAACAGCGATTCACGGCAGAGCGGAAAAACTGAAAGAAAAATTTCATTTTGTAATCAGCCGTGCCGTCACGCAGATGCCGGAATTTCTGCGCTGGCTGAAAGGAAAGTTCGAAAAAGAACAGTTCAACGCCAAACATAACGGCGTTCTGTACCTTAAAGGTGGCGACCTTGCTGAAGAACTGGCCGGCTTACGGTGTGAAATTTTTAGTCTGAATAAATTTTTTGAAGAAGCGTTTTTCGAAAC
Source organism: Bacteroidota bacterium (assembly GCA_023399675.1). Lineage (GTDB taxonomy): Bacteria > Bacteroidota > Bacteroidia > Flavobacteriales > Weeksellaceae > JAEWOS01. The sequence continues at coordinate 3,235 of JAEWOM010000068.1, read as the reverse complement.
GAAAAAAGTAGTTTATATTTCAAAAGGTAACTTTAATTCTTAAATTGAAACACAGTCGACATAATTATTGTTTATGATCAAGTATTTTACTGTTCTCGCTCTTTTACTTTCCCTTACGGTTTGTGCACAAAGTATTAAATGGAAATCTACCACACAGTTGAAATGGAGTGATTTTCAAAATCCGGTAAAGCCTACCAAGGAAGAAGACGTGGTGGCCATTACCAGCACGGGTATCAGATATGTAGTTGCTCAGCAGAAAGGCAGTCCGAACAGAATGCAGCTGCATATTTCGGCGGTTTTCAGCCAGAAAAATTCATGGAAGAACCACGAAGGCCTTACAAAAGAGGCACTCGATCATGAGCAGGGCCATTTTGATATAGCAGAAATCTACGCCAGAAAAATAAAGGCTGAAGTCAATAAGAAAATCATTACGAAAAAAGACTTCGACAACCATTTTAAGGCGTTGTACGACCGGTATTATAAAGAATACCAGCAGTTTCAAAAAAAGTATGACGAGGAAACCAACCGCGGACTCAATACGGAGCAGCAGCAGAAGTACCGTCAAATGATTAACAGTCAACTAAAGTAACCGTTTTGAAATTTCTGGAAAAAATAGTGGCCAACCTGCTGGAGCACAACAGCGATCTCTCCGGCTATCATATTGTATTGCCGGGAAAAAGGCCTGTCGTGTTTTTCAGAAAACTGCTTTCCGAAAAAGGATATTCCGGTTTTATGCCTCAATTTTCCTCGATTGAGGAACTGATTCGCGAAATTGCCGGATCAGAACCGGTGCAGGGCGTTTTCTTATGGCTTACTGCTTATGATGTTTATTCCCGTTTACCTGTATTTCCCAAAGATGATTTTTCCGGTTTTCTTAAATGGTTTCCGACGATATTGAAAGACTGGGACGATATGCTGAAGTTCGCTGCAAGCGACGCCGAGGTATTGCAGTTTATGCTTGATGAGGAACGGATTAAAGCATGGGCTCAAAATTTGGGTGCAGAAGATGCTGATAAACCAAGAGCGAAATTCCTGAATTTCTGGCAAAACATGAAAGTTTTTCTGCCCGCCTTGAAAGCTGAACTTCAGGCTGCGAATCTGGCAACCGGCGGCATGCTGCACCGAATCGCTGCGGAGAACCTCGACACATTTATTGCACAAAGTACCGAACAGTTTGTCTTTTGCGGTTTCAATGCATTTACTCCTTTTGAAGAAAAACTGGTGAAAAGCATGCTGCAAACTGAAAGGGGGCAGTGTTTTTTTCAGGCTGATTCTTATTATGTATATGATGAAAGGCAGGAAGCCGGGAAGTTTTTACGCGAGCACAGAAAATGGGCAAAATTCAATGAGAGCAGAAAATTCAACTGGATAGAGGACGATTTTCAGCAGCCGAAAAACATACAGATTTATGAAGTTTCCGGTAATATTTCACAGAGCAAACTGCTTCCGGAAATTCTGGATTCAATTGGAGATTCCACGGAAAACGACCTGGATAACACGGCGGTTATTCTCCTCGACGAAAATCTGCTGCCTGCAACACTGGATTCATTGAGTGGCATAAAGAATCTGAACATTACCATGGGTTTTCCGCTGAAAAATCTCAGTTTCAGCAATGCCGTAAAACATATTTTTCATCTGCAGAAGCAGCTCGAAAAAAAGAGTTCGAGTTATTACTATGCAGATTTACTGTCAATTCTGGAACAGCTGCCTTCCCAAAATAAAGATCAGCAAATCCTTACCGGCTTTAAATCGGTTATTGAGAAGCGGAACATTATTTACATTTCGAAAAAGCTGTTCGAAGAACTGCTGGGAAATCTGTCCTACCGAACACTGTTGGAAAAACCGGATTCGTTAACGCAGTTTCTTACTGATTTTGCGCAATTCTGTAATGATTTAAAATTTCGGACGGAAGATGATATTCTGTTTGAGAATATCAGCCATTTCGAACAGACGTTTAACATGCTTCACAATTATCTGGACCGCTTCAGCTTTCATGTTTCCATGGAAACGCTTGAGTTGCTGTTCAGCCAGATGATCAGTTCAGAAAATATCGATTTTGAAGGTGAACCGTTGCAGGGTCTTCAGGTGATGGGCCTGCTGGAAACGAGGCTGCTCAATTTCAAAAATATTATTCTGCTGTCAGTAAACGAAGGGAAACTGCCGCTCGGAAACACGCAGAACACCTATATTCCCTTTGATGTGCGACGGGAGCAGAACATGCACACTTTTCTGGAAAATGACAGTATTTATGCGTATCATTTCTACCGGCTTCTTCAGGATGCAGAGAACGTCCATTTACTTTACAACGCATTGAGTTCCGGTGTGAATACCGGTGAAAAGAGCAGATTTATTACCCAGTTGGAATTCGAAGATAAATTTCACGATATTAAACATACGGTCATTGAAAATGCATCCGAACCGGCTGTTCCGGAACTGGTGAGTTTCGAGAAAAGTCCGGCTGTTGTAGAAAAACTGCAGTTGTGGAAAGAACGGGTGTCTGCGAGCCACTTAATCTCTTACCTCTATAATCCGGTCGATTTCTATCTGTCTAAAATCCTAGGAACTCGTGAAGCAGCAGAAATCGAGGAGGAACTGTCCGTGCGCAACTACGGAAATCTGGTGCATTACGCGCTGCAGCACATATACGAAGACAGAAAATCCCGATTTTTAACTGTTGAAGATCTGACGCTTACCGACGAAGAAGTACAGGCGTCGATGGAATGGGCAGTTCAAACGCTGAAACATCAGATGGAATTCTACGAAAAAGGTATCAATTATATTCACTTTGCCATTGCTGAAAGGGTAGTGCGCAGCATTGTTGATTATGACCGTGAACTTGTGCAGAAAGGAAACAAACTCAGGATACTCGATCTGGAAAGAAAATTTGAGGATATTGCGCTGCAGATTGATGAGAATGCCGGTGACGTTAAACTCTACGGTTTTATTGACCGTATTGATGAACTGAATGGCGTGGTTCGGATCATCGATTATAAAACAGCGAAAACGAAAAATCTAACGATTAAAGTTGAAGAAGAAAATAAGGACAGTTATCTGAATAATTACAATCAGAAACAGGCTTTGCAGTTGTGCCTGTATCAGTATGTCGTAAATCAGTTGCCGGAGTTTGCCGGAAAAAATATCAGTACTGGAATATGGAGTTTTGCCGAAGTGAAACGCGGTGTTGCAACGCTTGAATTCGAAAAAGGCACGCATGACGATGCGATGGTTTCTGTGA
>JAEWOM010000061.1 GCA_023399675.1 Bacteroidota bacterium | reverse complement strand
CCGTGTCTTTGTAATCTGATTTTTACTGACATATTTGTTTTAATTTTTGGGATCTCGTCCCAGTTAATGATTTTGAGTGTGCAAAGATAGAATATTTTCAGAAATCTGGAAACACCTTACATGATTCTGATATCGATTAATTTATCGTCTTCGAGAAAGCCCTGCAGAATATCTCCTTCAGACACTTTCCCCACACCTTCCGGTGTTCCGGTAAAGATCAAATCTCCGACTCGTAAAGTGAAATACTTTGATATATGTGCAATCAGTTCATCAAACCCGAACAGCATCAGTTGTGAATCTCCATCCTGCACTTTGTCACCATTCTTCTGTAAATGAAATTTAATTTGAGATGATGAATATTTTTCCTTGCTGGTGAACCGGCTGACAACTGCAGAACCGTCAAAGGCTTTGGCAATTTCCCAGGGCAGACCTTTTGATTTCAGATCCTGCTGCAGATCGCGGGCAGTGAAATCGATTCCGAGACCTATTTCATCGTAGTGCTTCGCCGCATTTTCTTTCTGAATATATTTTCCGCCTTTACTGATTTTCAGCACCAATTCCAGTTCATAATGAATTTCCTGCGAAAATTCGGGCAGATAAAAATCATTGCCTTTGAGCAAGGCCGTATCCGGCTTCATGAATAATACCGGGTTTGCCGGAACTTCATTTCCCAGTTCAGCAGCATGAGCAGCATAATTTCTTCCGACACAGATTATTTTCATTCCTGATTAATTATTCCAACAGTTATTTTTTATTGGCTTCCCGCTCAAACTGGTTTCCGCAATGGTAACAGTGGTACTGTTGAGCCGGCACTTTGAACGGAATCCCAAGCAGCAAAATACTGATTCCGAAAATTCCGCCCGGTTTCTCGTCGCGGTAAATATGATTGGATCCGCATGCAGGACAGAGGAAATCAAATTCGGGATCTTCTATCGTATGTTCAGCTTCCAGTGCGGTCTCTTCTGATGCGAATTCGTCCAGAATTTTAAGCGCTTTTTCCCGGTCTTCCTCAAAAACCTGCAACTGTATACCACCAATTGCCTGCGAAAGCAGCCAGTCGCTTTGTACGGTCTGTTCATTTGCAATCCAGCTTTCCACGCCTTCTTCTGCGAGAATCTGTTTATCGCGGTTCGCTTCAATCGCGTTCTGATAATATTTTATGCGAACGAGGTCAGACATTTATTTAAGTAAATTTCCAGGTAAAGTTACTGGAATCTGCTTTTGAGTTGAATAGCGGTTAGCACTTTTTTGGTATACAGCGGAAAATCAGCATTCTGAATCCATCCGTAATATCCTAAATCTTTCGTGAAGACATCTTTCACGCGTTGACCTTTATACTTTCCGAAAGAAAAAATTTCCTGATCATCCTGGTCGAAAACGATAAAACCGGCAAGATCTGCAGATTTACGCTGGTAGGAGATTTCGCTGAGTCCTGCAATATCATTCGGCAAATCTTCGTAGTGCGCGACCTGTGCATCGATAATTTCGAAAGTCGCAAAAGTATCGGCTTCTGCAGAATGGGCGTCCAGTAAATCTTTACCACAGTAGAATTTATATGCCGCAGTTAAATTCCTGGGTTCCATTTTATGAAAGATCGTCTGTGCATCGATCAGTCTGAACTTTTGAATATCAAAATCAATTCCTGCACGCAGCATTTCTTCAGCGAGCAGCGGCACATCGAATTTATTGGAGTTAAAACCGCCAAGATCACTGCCGTTCAGCATTTCCATGATTTTCGGCGCTAATTCCTCAAATTTCGGTGCATCTTTTACATCTGCATCAGTAATACCATGAACTTCGCTGGCCTCTTTCGGAATATACATCTGCGGATTCACCAGCCTTGTCATGCTTTCACGCGAACCGTCAGGAAACACTTTCAACACAGAAATTTCCACAATCCGGTCCTTTCCGACATTTGTTCCGGTGGTCTCAAGATCAAAAACGCACAGTGGTTTATGGAGTTGTAAATTCATAATAAATCAAGTGTAAATGGAATAAAGTTTTTACTTCAGCTGTTTTTGAAAAACCAGTGAAACAACGAGATAATACATCACCGCAAGCGGAATTCCGGTGATTCCAAAGATTGCTAAAAGAGCAATAATCCCGATAAATAAAGCAATTTTAGAATAATTATCCCGGATCTGCAGCGATTTAAATTTCAGCGATATCATTCGGATCGGACTGATGAGCAGCCAGGAACTCAGCGCGGTAATCACCAGCAGAAAGGCACCATTCAGCACCACATAATCATATGCTCCGAATTCTTGGTACGCATAATACAGCCCGTAAATAAATATCGTATTGGTGGGCGTATTCAAGCCTTTGAAATAATATTTCTGTTCGTCATCCAGATTAAAAATAGCAAGCCGGAGACAGGAGAAAAGCGTGATAAACAATCCAAAAAACTTCAGAAACGGAAACAGATCCGAAATGAGTCCGCCCTGTGTATTTTCGAGCATTTTGTACATGGTAAGTCCGGGAAGAAGGCCAAATGTAACCATATCTGCCAGTGAATCCAGCTGAACACCCAGATTGGAATCGGCTTTCATCGCGCGCGCTACGAAACCGTCAAGAAAATCAAGCACCAACGAAATGACAATACAAATTGCAGCTAAGGTATAGTCGCCGTTCAAAAGACTGATGACCCCGATGCTGCCCGAAAAAAGGTTTCCGAGCGTAAAAGCATTTGCAAGATTGTTACGTAGAAAATTCATTCGGCAAAAGTACATTTATTTGGATTCTTTTAAGAGGAAACGCGGTTGCTAACTCGTAACAGTTTGGTATTTCATTTGATTATTATGAACAGAATATCACTTTTTCGTGATTATTTAAAGAAATGAGTATATTTATCGCATCAAAACTTTAATTCTATAATAAATAATGAAAAAATTTGTATTTGCATTCACTGCACTATTCTTCAGTATCTTCACATTTGCACAAATTGAAGGAAAATGGAAAACGATAGATGATGAAACCGGAAAAGCCAAATCAATTGTAGAAATCTACAAAAAATCGGACGGGAAATATTACGGAAGAATTCATCAGCTGCTGCAGAAACCACAGAACAACAACTGTGTGAAATGTACCGACGACCGCAAGAACAAACCTTTATTGGGACTTGAAATTATTCGCGGACTCCAGAAAGACGGAAACGAATTTACAGACGGAACAATTACTGATCCTGCAAAAGGAAAGACCTACAAATGTACGGTAACAAGATCCGGAGATAAATTGAACGTTAGAGGTTACATCGGTTTTTCTATGATCGGAAGAACACAGACATGGCATAAAGTAAATTAAGTAGTTCACGACAGTTTTATTAAAGCAGCTTCCATCAGGAGGCTGCTTTTTTTCATGAAATTATGAGTTGAGCATGTATAAATTTACTTTATTTCAAAAGTGTAGTTTCTTTCAACAAAGCACTTTTATTTTAATTCTTTGATATGCTTTTCCGTAAAATAAAAAGTTAAAAATTTTCTTTTTATAATAGCAATTGTGCAACTGCGCAATTAAAAAGTAAATCAGTATTTTTGCGTGCATAATTTTTTTTAGAATTTCACAATGGCAGAATATACTTTCCGTGAGGTAATCGCACAGGCGATGAGCGAAGAAATGAGGAAGGACGAATCCATTTATCTGATGGGTGAAGAAGTGGCTGAATACAATGGCGCATATAAAGCATCCAAAGGAATGCTGGACGAATTCGGACCGAAAAGGGTAATTGACACACCGATTGCCGAACTCGGTTTTGCCGGAATTTCTGTGGGTGCCGCGATGAATGGCAACAGGCCCATTGTTGAATTCATGACGTTCAATTTTTCACTCGTAGGAATTGACCAGATCATTAATAATGCTGCTAAAATCCGCCAAATGAGCGGTGGCCAGTGGAACTGTCCGATCGTTTTCCGTGGACCGACCGCTTCCGCCGGACAGCTCGGTGCTACACACTCGCAGGCACTGGAAAGCTGGTATGCCAACTGCCCGGGGCTTAAAGTTGTAGTTCCTTCCAATCCTTATGACGCAAAAGGTTTGCTGAAATCGGCAATCCAGGATAATGACCCCGTGATTTTTATGGAATCAGAACAAATGTACGGTGATAAAATGGAAATTCCTGACGAAGAATACTATTTGCCAATCGGAAAAGCAGACATCAAAAGAGAAGGTAAAGATGTAACGCTGGTTTCCTTTGGAAAAATCATGAAACTTGCGATGCAGGCAGCAGAAGATCTGGAAAAAGAAGGAATTTCCGTAGAAGTGATTGATTTGCGAACTGTACGTCCACTCGATTATGATACAGTACTGGAATCTGTGAAGAAGACAAACAGACTTGTCGTACTGGAAGAAGCGTGGCCTTTTGCTTCCGTTGCAGGAGAAATTACCTATATGGTTCAGCAGAAAGCGTTTGATTTTCTCGACGCGCCAATCAAAAGAATTACCACTCCGGATGCGCCGGCTCCTTACTCTTCAGCCCTGTTTGCAGAGT
>JAEWOM010000006.1 GCA_023399675.1 Bacteroidota bacterium | reverse complement strand
CGCCATTTCGCAGTCGATTTGTGTGAATTCCGGTTGCCTGTCGGCTCGTAAATCCTCATCGCGGAAACATTTCACTATCTGGAAATAGCGGTCCATTCCGCCAACCATCAGCAACTGTTTGAAAGTCTGCGGCGACTGTGGCAACGCGTAAAACTGACCGGCATTCATTCTGCTTGGAACCACGAAATCTCGTGCCCCTTCCGGAGTTGATTTGATCAAAACCGGAGTTTCAACTTCAATGAATCCTTTGTCTGAAAGATAATTTCTGACTTTCTGAGCCGTTTTGTGGCGGAAAATCAATTTGTCTTTCACGGGATTTCTGCGAATGTCGAGGTAACGGTATTTCATACGAAGTTCCTCGCCGCCGTCGGTTTCATCTTCGATGGTGAATGGCGGAAGTTCAGAAGCGTTCAGAAGCGTGAGTTTCTCCACCAGAATTTCAATTTCTCCGGTTGGAATTTTTGGATTTTTGGAAGCACGTTCGATCACTTTTCCGGTCACCTGAATCACGAATTCACGGCCCAATTTCTTGGCCTGCTCCATCAGTTCAGCGGAAGAACGGTCTTCATCGAACACCAGCTGCGTAATTCCGTAGCGGTCGCGCAAATCGATCCAAATCATAAAACCTTTGTCGCGGATGGTCTGTACCCAGCCCGAAAGTGTGGCTACTTCATTAAGATTGGCGAGAGAAAGTTCTCCGTTGGTGTGCGTTCTGAACATTTTATTGATTGAAAATTTGAAATTTGAAATTTGAGATTTTTCGTGTGCAAAAATAGTTAATTCCTAATCCACTCAACAGCTTTTTCCAAAACTTCATCTTTTCCTTTTTTTATTCCGTCAACAGTTGGTTTCACAAAATGATTTAACAATCTAAAAATTACCTATTATGAAACTTATTGGAAAAAACTCAATTTCAACTTTCATCAGTTATGTTCTTTTCGCCGGGTTTTTATTCTTCAGCTATACGTTTATCATAGAATTTAGTGCTTTTGTAATCAGTTTCGCCAATCTAAGAACAGGTAGCACATTTCTTAATGAAACATTCTATGTCTGGAAAGAAGGAGCTTCGCAAACCGCTTTTTTCAAATTCCATTATCCATTTACGAACCAACAGCTGGCTTTTGGAAGACTTGATTTATATACCGCGATTAAATACTTATCAGGAATGCTTTTCCTTGTCCTTTCTTTCTTTTTCGGGTACAAAATATTTCGTAGCATGGGCACTGAAAAACTGTTTAATAGTTCGGTGATTATGTGGTTAAAGAGATTTTCAATTCTTAATACTTTTTATGCATTTTTCTTCCCTGTTTTGCTCTATTTTACCTTCGGTAAAGTGATTGTTGAATCCATTGTTTCGGCATTAGCCCTTTTGGCATTGGGCATCATGGTCTACTTTATCGTTGAATTCTTCAAAAAAGGTTACGAAATTCAATCTGAAAACGATTTAACAATATAATTATGGCAATCATCATCAATATAGACGTCATGCTTGCCAAACGAAAAATGCAGAGTCAGGAACTGGCAGAAAAAATAGGAATAACACAAGCCAATCTTTCCATTCTGAAAACCGGTAAAGCAAAAGCACTTAAACTTTCCACTTTGGAAGCTATCTGCAAAGCGCTTGATTGTCAACCGGGAGATTTAATAGAATATAAACCAGATTAGACACAACCTTGTCGAAGTTCCGACCGTGGACAAGGTGATGAAATAATTAATAAAAGAAGAACTGCCTATCAATTTAAACTAATCCTTTAAAAATTATTTTTTTATAATTTTCTTAACCACTTTCTGGCTTTCCGTTTCTAGATGCAAGAAATAATTTCCGATTGGTAAATCAGAAATATTCAACGTATTCTCTGAAAGTTCAACTATAATAATTTTACCGCTCGCATCATATAGCTTAGCAGATTTTATTTTCTCCTTACTCCTGATAAAGACTAAGTCTGTAGCAGGATTTGGATAGATTAATATTTGTGAACTGTCAAAAACGATTTCCTCTGTACCCAGTTCATTGATTCCTTCAATTGTAAATGCTGCACCACCCGTTCCGAGACTCGTCCATGTCGGAAAGGCTGCAGCTCCCGAAAGATTAGAAATCGCTTTATACGACGGTGTTGCAGGATCGTGCCGGTACCATGCAAACACTCTTGAATCATATGTGCTGATGTTTGGTATATTTAGTTTAGGGACAAAGAATAACCAGTAGGTAGTGTTGTCCTGCAAAGTGGGCTGACCTGGAACTGCGCCAAGATCTATCACAAAATTGTAATTCGGATAGGCGAGAGCATTTGGCACAAAAACAAGTCCGAAAGCCGGAGATGTATTACTGATATTCAGCGAAAAAAGCGGTGTGCCGGTTTGCAGAATCGGATGTCCTGCAGGTTCTCCGTTGTTGTCGGCATAGATATAAAGTAATGCTCCGGTACACAATGTGGGAAGATTCTGGGCAAGCTGATAACCGTAGATTGTTACTTTCGACAAAGTTGCAGCCTGGCTTAAAGTGAACTGGCTTGCAAGGCTGATCAGATCTCCGTTATTGGCATTTCCGGATTTAAAAGCAGAAGATGATCCGTTGGGTGCGTAATAAATTGGCTGCGAAAAAATTACCTGGGCATTTATTTGCAAAAGAGCGAATGCCGCAATCAGAAAATAGAGTTTTTTCATTCTTTAATTTACCTGAACCAAAGTTATTATTTATTCCGCTTGAGTTAAATGTCTGCAATATATTTTTATTATCCTAATCAAAAAAACTTGAAAATCAGATGTTTTGGCTGCAAAATACACATTGTTCCCGATGTCGTTCGGTTTGCAGCTCGTGTCCTCTTTGAAAAACTGTATAAACAAGAAACAGTATTGCACATTTTATATTTGCAAACCTATAATAAATTATCGCAAAACAATAATTTTTTATTGTTTATTTGCAAAAAATACCGTAATTAAGTAAAAAACAGAGCTAAAATTTTAATCAGATTCGGTCCGGATGATATCCGCTGAAACCTATGGCCTCCATTTGGTCGATGGCGAGCATTTCTGAAGGACTCAGTTTAAAATCGAAAACGTCCAGATTTTCTGCCATTCTGCTCAGATTGTTTGATTTCGGAATCGGTACACAGCCTTTCTCAGTAATCCAGCGTAAAGCAACCTGTGAAACAGTCTTGTGATAATTCTCCGCAATTGCGATCAGGACCTCATTATTCAGGATTTTTCCTCGTGCCAGCGGAGACCAGGCCTGAACCAGAATATCTTCCTGTCGACATTTTTCATAAATTTCCTGCTGCAGGTATCCGGGATGAAATTCAATTTGATTCACCGCAGGCTTTACCGAACAGTTCTGCAGCAAAGGCTCAAGATGATGTGGTAAAAAATTGCTGACACCTATCGACCTTACTAACCCTTCCTGCTGAAGTTTTTCGAATTCCAGCCAGGTCTCAGCATTGATTTGTTGCCATTTCGGCGATTTACTTTCTGTACATGGCCAGTGAATTAAATACAGATCCAGATAATCCAGCCCGAGTTTTTTTATCGAATTCAGAAAATGCGGCCTTACATGTTTCGCGCCAAGGTGATCACGCCACAGTTTGGTGGTGATAAAAATGTCCTCACGGGAAACGCCGCTTGACTGAATCGCTCTTCCGATTTCTGCTTCGTTACCGTACATTTCCGCGGTATCGATAAGGCGGTAACCACATTTCAACGCGTTTTTTACGGCTTCAGATCCTTCTGTACCATCAGCTTTATAGGATCCGAAGCCTATTGCAGGAATCGCATTTCCGTCGTTAAGAACGTAGGTTGCTAGGTTTTTGTTCATCAGATAAAGGTATGCAAAATGAAAACTCCTGTTAATGATTGTTGAATCGGCAGTAGGATCTGTGCTTATTTAGAAAGATTACAAACTATTTCTTTGTGACAATTCTCATTTCCCGCTCTCTTAACATTTTTTTAACTTTGTAAAATTCTAAAACATAATCAATAGTATATGGCAGGTTTAACGAGCTCTACCATTGGTAGAAAGTACGCAATGGCATTGTCTGCAATGTTTTTGCTCATTTTCCTTGTGATGCACTTGGGAGTTAATATGCTTTCGGTATTCGGCGAAACGGCGTATAACAATGCTTCACATTTTATGGGCTACAACCCTCTGATTCAATTTTTGATGCAACCCGTACTGATGTTTGCGGTGATTTTCCACTTCGTGATGGGCTTCATTCTTGAAGTTAAGAACAGCAGAGCACGTCCGGTGAAATACGCCATGAACAAAGGGGAAGCCAATTCGACATGGATGTCCAGAAACATGCTTATTTCAGGAGCGGTGATTCTGGCGTTTATTTTCTTGCACATGTACGATTTTTGGTTTCATGAAATGAATTATAAGTATGTGGAAGGTCTTCCGATGGAACAAACCAGATTCTGGACAGATCTTCACCATAAATTTGCGGATCTGTGGAGAGTTGTGGTATACATCATCGCTTTCGTACTGTTAGGCCTTCACCTTGCGCACGGGTTCCAGTCTTCTTTTCAGTCAATCGGCGCAAGACACCCGAAATATACGCGCATGATTAAATCCTTTGGGAACTGGTACTCAATACTGATTCCTGCAGGTTTCATTTTCATTGCATTATTCCATTACGTAACACAATAATATCAGGACATGATGAGTAAATTAGATTCAAAAATTCCGGGCGGACCGCTAAGGGATAAATGGAAAAATCATAAAGACCATATGAACCTTGTTGCACCGAACAACCGCGACAAGAT
>JAEWOM010000003.1 GCA_023399675.1 Bacteroidota bacterium | reverse complement strand
TGATATTATGGATGAAGCACCGTTGCGCAGAAACGTACCAACGATTCATACGGTATACGGATTAAATACCGGAATTCTGTCCGGTGACGGTCTGCTTCTGAAAGCCTATAAATTTTTTGAGGATCTCGAACCGGCGCTGTTCAAAGCATGTGTACGTGTTTTTACGCATACCGGACTTTTACTGTGCGAAGGGCAGCAGTACGACATCAATTTCGAAACGCAGGATAATGTGACCTACGAAGAATATATCCGGATGATTACATACAAAACAGGTGTTCTGAGTGCTTCATCCTTCGAAATCGGTGCACTGATCGCCGGTGCAAAATCGCGCGACGCTATCAACATATTCAATTTCGGAAAGCACATCGGAATTGCCTTTCAGATCATGGATGATTATCTGGATGTATTCGGTAATCAGGAAGATTTCGGAAAGAAACATGCCGGAGATATCTATGAAAACAAGAAAACCGTTCTGTACCTCGCTGCACGCGAACATGCAACGGATGAAGAACGCCGGGAACTCGATTTCTGGTATTCGAAAAAAACTGACAATATCGACAAAATTTACGGTGTTGAAAAGATCTTCCGCCGTACGAAAGTAGATGAGAAAACGATTCGCCTCGTTGAGAAACACAATGAGATTGCTCAGGATTATCTTTCGAAAATTGACATTCCTGATGAAAAGAAGAAACCGTTTATCGAACTGGCTAATTATCTGCTCAGAAGAAATTCGTAATCCTTTTTACCGCTGATCTATGAAATTCAGGACTGAGGTTTCCATCGCGCAATCCCAAAAAAAAATTGAACCGGAGTCCGCTATTTTTTCCATCGGTTCCTGTTTTGCATCGGAAATAGCGGTGCTGCTTTCCAAAGGACAGTTGAAGACCTTAAACAATCCGTTCGGGACTTTGTTTAATCCGTGGTCTATTGCCAACGCCGTTCAGCGACTGCACGACAGTCGTTTCTATACCGAAGAAGATCTGATACAGTATGATGACCTATATATTTCACTCGATCATCATTCTTCATTCAATCAGGATTACGCACATAAAACGCTGGGAAAAATCAATGACAGCATAGAGGAGGGGAACCGTTTTCTGCAGTCTGCAGATTTCGTCATTGTTACCATCGGATCATCATTCATTTATGATTTTCTGCCGAAAAACCGACCTGCTGCAAACTGCCACAAAATACCCGGAAAATTCTTTGAAAAAAGACTGCTTTCCCATGAAGAAATAGCAGATTCGTTTACAACAATCATAACAAACATCACGGATATCTGTCCCGAAGGCGTAGAAATTCTGTTGAGTGTTTCACCTGTACGGCACGTTAGAGACGGAATGATCGAAAATTCGCTGAGCAAAGCCAAACTGATCGCTGCAGCGCAATCTGCTGCTGCTTATTTTGACAATTGTACGTATTTGCCTGCTTACGAAATTGTGATGGACGATCTGCGCGATTACCGTTTTTATAAAGAGGATTTGATTCATCCGAATGCTCAGGCCGTGAATTACATTTTTGAGTTATTCGGGAATGCCTTTTTTTCTGATGAAACGATGGATTTTGTTGAAGAAAACTTCCGGATTTCTCAGTCGCTTGCTCATCGACCGGCAGACGAAAAAAGTGCAAAATACCAGGATTTTCTGGCTAAAGTAAATGAAAGAATTACAGAACAGCAGCAAAAAGTAAAACACAGAATTTTTCAGGATTGAATCCGTGCATTATATTATTTTCCATGATGATCGATACGCATACCCATTTATACGCTGAAGAATTTGACGAGGACCGCGACGAAATGATTCAGCGCGCAATAGATAAAGGTGTTAAAAAATTCTTTCTGCCTGCCATTGACTCCGCATATCATGAGAAAATGATTGGGCTCGAGAAGGCATATCCGGGGAAAATTTTTGCGATGATCGGCCTTCATCCCACCTATGTAAAACCGGATACCTGGGAGAAAGAACTGTCGATTGTTGAGAATTACCTTGCAGAGAGAGAATTTTGTGCGATTGGCGAAATCGGTATTGATCTGTATTGGGACAAATCAACACTGGATATTCAGGTGAAAGCATTCGAAATACAGATCGACTGGGCAATTGAAAGAAATCTGCCGATTGTCATTCATACCCGTGAAAGTTTTGATGAAGTTTTCGAAGTGCTCGAAAGAAAAAAACATCCCAAAATGCGCGGAATTTTTCACTGCTTCTCGGGTACTTTGGAACAGGCTAAGCTTGCCGTTGAATATGGATTTTTACTTGGAATTGGCGGAGTAGTAACTTTCAAAAACGGAAAAATCGATCAGTTTCTTCACGAAATTCCTTTAGAAAACATCGTTCTCGAAACCGATTCCCCATATCTCGCACCCGTACCTTATCGCGGAAAAAGAAATGAAAGTTCGTATCTGGAACTGGTTGCCGGAATACTCGTGGACATCTACGGAAAGTCGCTGGAAGAAATATCTGTCATAACCGCTACCAATGCTGAAAGAATTTTTCAGCAGCAGTAATTTCTATTTCTTCCTGAAAAACCCTTTGTTCTTAGGCTTTTTATAGCCGATTGTTTCCTTGCTTAGCGGTTTTGGTTTCGGCACAAAAGGTTTGTTATTGGAGTCTCTTTTGGTAACCACCAGATCATCCGTGTGGAAGGGGTGGTCCTTAACAACCGGAATTTTCTTGCCGATCAGTTTTTCGGTGTTTTTTAAGTTGATCAGATCGAGTCCGTCAACAAAAGAAATCGATTTTCCTTCAGCTCCGGCGCGGCCCGTTCTTCCGATTCTGTGAACATATGTTTCTGAAACATCTGAAAGTTCAAAATTTACTACGTACTTTAGTTCATCAATATCAATTCCTCTCGCAGCAATATCAGTTGCTACCAAAACACGTGTTTTACCGGTTTTAAAATTGCTCAGTGCATTCTGGCGCTGATTCTGACTTTTATTGCCATGAATGGCTTCCGCCGAAATCTTTGCAGAATGCAGTTTCCGCGCAATTTTATCAGCTCCATGCTTGGTTCGTGCGAAAACAAGAACTGAAGATTCTTCGATTTTCTCTTTCAGAAGATGGGTGAGCAAATCAATTTTATTCTCCTTATCGACGAAATATACCGATTGCTGAATGCTTTCTGCCGTAGATGAAACCGGCGTTACGGCAACCCGTACCGGATCTTTCAGAATGGAATGCGCAAGATTCTGTATTTCTTCCGGGAACGTGGCAGAGAAAAACAGCGTCTGCCTTTCTTCCGGTAAATGTTTGATAATTCTCTTTACATCGTGAACAAATCCCATGTCGAGCATCCTGTCTGCTTCATCGAGCACGAAAAAATCGAGATTTTTCAGCGAAACAATTCCCTGACCGATGAAATCCAGCAGCCTGCCCGGAGTTGCAACCAGAATGTCGCAGCCTTTTTTCAGTGAAGATTCCTGAGCGCCCTGTTTTACACCTCCGAAGATTACGACTGTTTTCAATGGTAAATTTCTACCGTAAGCTTTAAAACTTTCTTCGATTTGAATCGCGAGTTCACGGGTAGGAGTCAGAATCAGCGCCTTGATCTGCTTCCTGTCATTTTTTCGCTGCGAAAGCAGTTGAAGCATAGGAATGGCAAATGCCGCCGTTTTTCCGGTTCCGGTTTGTGCTGTACCAAGCAGATCTTTTCCCTTAAGAAGTTCGGGAATTGCCTGTTGCTGTATAGGTGTTGGTTTTTCGTAGCCCTCAGTTTTTAAAGCTTTCGCAATGGGCTCAATCAGATTTAGTTCAGAAAAAGTCAAATGAAAAATTTTTATTCAAAACGAAAATTTCCTTCATCTCGGAAGGAAATTTAACGCTGCAAAGATAGTTTAAAATAATCAATAGGAGATTGAAGTAACTTACTGCACTTTTGTCCAGTTCTGGCTGAACCGTAAATCTTCGAGAAACTGATAAAGTTCTTTTAATTTTACAGTCCCATTTTTACCGTAATCTTCAACAGTCTTCACAG
>JAEWOM010000285.1 GCA_023399675.1 Bacteroidota bacterium | reverse complement strand
GTCAAAATACAGGGCCTTATGGGAATGGCCACCTTTACAGAAGATGAGAAACAGATAGAAAAAGAATTTCGCTTTCTGAAAGACTTTTACGACAGCGTGCAAAAACAGTATCAGTTCAGCATACTTTCCATGGGAATGAGCAGCGATTACGAACTTGCGGTGCGATGCGGATCAACATCGGTACGTGTAGGTTCTGCTATTTTCGGACATAGAAATTAGATTCCATTATAACATTTTACCAAACACTTATAACTTTAAAAATTAAAGCGCCGGGGAATAATATTTGCTGCTAAAAATGGTAATTTTGCCTTTTATTTTACAATCAACTAGCTAAGAGCGTTATGCAGAAAATTTTGATCGTTGAAGACGAAAAAGCGATAAGCGGTGTGCTGCACAGCATTTTATCCGATGAACTGAAAGACCATGAATTTGTGGTTGCAGAAGATGGACTGGAAGGTTTAAAACAGATTGAAAAAAACGATTTCGACCTAGTTATTTCGGATATTAAAATGCCGAAACTGTCCGGTACCGAATTGCTGAAACAGGCCCTTTCTGCCAAGCCGGAAAGCACTTTTGTAATGATCTCCGGACATGCCGACATCGATACAGCTGTAGATTGCCTGAAAGAAGGTGCTTACGATTTTATTTCTAAGCCTATCGATATCAACAGGCTTATAACCAGTGTTAAAAACGCGCTCAACAAAGAAAAACTACAGAAAGAAAATCAGAATCTTCAAAAGGAAAATCAAACCCTTAAAAAGAAGGTCAACAAAAAATATCAGATGGTTGGTTCGAGCTCAGCCCTGAAAAAGATTCAGGATATGATCGACAAAGTTGCCACTTCTGATGCAAGAGTGCTGATTACCGGACCGAACGGTGCCGGCAAGGAACTGGTAGCGCACGCCATCCACGCGCAAAGCGACCGCAGCAAAGGACCGATGGTAGAAGTAAACTGTGCGGCAATTCCGTCTGAACTGATCGAAAGCGAACTTTTCGGCCACGTAAAAGGTTCGTTTACCGGTGCTATAAAAGACAAACAGGGAAAATTCGAACTCGCAAACAACGGAACGATTTTCCTCGATGAAATTGGAGATATGTCCCTCGTTGCACAGGCCAAAGTTCTGCGGGCCCTTCAGGAAAGCAAAGTTTCTCCGGTAGGAAGCGATAAGGAAATTAAGGTAGATGTGCGGGTACTTGCAGCTACCAATAAAAATATGCAGAAGGAAATTCAGGAAGGACGTTTCCGCGAAGACCTTTACCACCGACTTTCGGTGATTGAAATATATGTTCCGTCTTTGGATGAACGCAAAGAAGACATCGTACAGCTTGTGGAACATTTCGCGAAAATGGTCGCATCCGAATCCGGAACGGCACCACGGGCATTTGAACCAAAAGCCATTGAAGTTCTTGAATCATTCAGCTGGACGGGGAATATCCGTGAACTCAGAAACGTAGTGGAACGGCTGATCATTCTCGGCGGAAATCCGGTAACCGCAGAAGATGTGCAGGCATTTGTACGCAAATAAAAAATCAAAACTCCAGATTAAACCGGCTGATTTTTTAGCCAGTTTTTTTATTCATGCTTTTTTCTGTTGAAAAAAAGATAAACAGGTACTCCGGTGAGTATCAAAAGAAAGCCGGGCCAGGTATATTGCGGTTTATAGGCAATCAGCAACAGACAAAATGCGCTTCCGATAATCAAATATAAAACAGGTGTTACCGGATACAGCCATGTTTTATAGGTTCGTTCGATGTTCGGCATTTTGATGCGAAGGTAGATCACGCCAAAGACGGTAATCATATAAAACAGCACCATGACGAACGAAATCATATCGAGCAGATCGCCATACTGCCCCGAAAGTGCCAGAACACATGCCCAAATTCCCTGCATCCACAGCGATGTTTCAGGAACATCAAACCGGTTGTTTTCCCTGGCAGCACTGAAAAACAGATTGTCCTTCGCCATCGTCTGAAAAACACGGGCTCCTGCAAAAACAAGTCCGTTGATACAGCCAAAAGTTGAAATCATGACCAGAATCGCGATTCCATACGTACCGTATGTGCCAAGAATCTGCTGTGCTACAGCCACTGCAGGTCTGTTTTGGTCAGCAAATGCGATTTCATCTCTGCTCAGCACATTAAGATAAGCCAGATTGATGAGCAGGTACAGTACCATTACTGAGGAAGTTCCGATGATCATTGACAGCACCACATTTCTGCGCGGATTTTCCACTTCACCTGCCATAAATGTTACATTCTCCCATGCGACGGAACTGAAGACTGAGCCAACCATAGCAGCAGCAAGCGCTCCCATCAAAGCAATTCCCGAAATCTCCTGCCAACCGTCACTGCGCAGTATATTGCCGTCTGTGATTCCCGGATTTTTCATCGCATTCCAGCCATAGCTCATATTTTCCCAAAAGTGAGAATCTTTGACCAGAATGAATCCGAAAACAATTAAGCCGAGCAGTGCGACAATTTTGGAAGCCGTAAAAATATCCTGCAATATTTTCCCATTTTTTAATCCTCTTGTATTGATGAATGTAAGAAGCAGAATCACTGCAACCGACAATATCTGAATCCAGGTTATTTTGAAATTTCCAGTTTGATAAAGGTTGGGTGCTTCTTCCAGGACCGGAAAAAGGTATGCCGTAAATTTCCCGAAAGCCATGGCAACCGCAGCAATCGTACCCGTTTGGATAACGGTGAAAAGTCCCCAACCATAGAGGAAGCCGGTCAATCGTCCAAAAATTTCGGTCATAAAGGTATACTGGCCCCCTGCTTTCGGAAAAATCGCAGAAAGTTCACCATAACAAATTGCAGCCGCAACGGTCATGACCCCCGTAATCACCCAGGCTGCAATCAGCCAGTAGCCGGAACCGAGATTCCGCATCATATCGGATGTCACAAAGAAGATACCGCTTCCGATCATCGAACCCATAACCAGCATGACTGCATCCCACAGTTTCAGTTTTCTGGACATTACTTTTCGATTATTAAATAATTTCAAAATCTACCGGCGCATCGAGTTTCGGATATTTTCGTTTCGACTTGAAGAATTTTCCTGTACAGTCAATTTCTTTCCATGCCTTCTTACTTCCGCAATCGCCGACCTGCATCACTACCGGCACAAAGGTAATATCGTCATCGCCCGACTTATATTCTTCCGTGTACTGCACGGCAACATCAAGAATACATGTAAAATCGGTATTCAGTTTTATATTTCTGTAAATGATATCATAATGCGATTCCTGATTTTCTGGGATTTCATTATAGTCAGTATAACGATCCGCAGAACCTTTCAGGTCACCGATTGCTTTCAGGCCGTGATACAGGGCAATCGTATAGAACTTTCTGGTATTCTTCCTTTTGTAATCATCAGGAAAATGTCCGCCTTCAAATAAAATGCTCGGTAAACCCATCTGCATCAGGTTATCTCCGACAGACGTGGGATAAAATTCATCACTGTAGCGTGCAATTTTATGGGGCAACTGCATTTTCATTTCACGAAAAATATGTGCGATCACGGCCATAGCTTTCTTTCTCGTTTCTGTCAGCGTTCTCTTTTCATCCTGAGAAGGAGCTAAAAAAGACAGTGTCGCAGGATCGGAACCGTTCGTAGAATAAATGGTGCGCTGATCATGGAGGTTCAAAGCATAATCATAGTTTCCCCGAGTCACAAGATTCTTTAAAAACGGAAGCTCTTTGCTCGATAGCTTCAAAAAATCTCTGTTCAGGTCAATATCC
>JAEWOM010000274.1 GCA_023399675.1 Bacteroidota bacterium | reverse complement strand
TCCGGCGGAAAACATTTGCCAAAGTTAAGACATCTTTTTCACAATATTGAACAATTCTAAATAAGTCCTTTTCCCTGTAATAAATTGTGGCGACCTGCGAGCCGTCTATATCACCTTTAGGTGTCGGTACACCGAAAACGTGCGCAAGCAATTCAAGCGAAACGTAGGATTTATAATCACCAAACTTCCAAAGCTCCATCGTGTCCAGGTGCGGGATTTCCCATGGTTTTTTTCCGAACATTTGAAACGGTGCGGGAGGCATCATCCCGTTAATCAGAAATCTGCGCGCTATCCAGGGAAAATCGAATTCTTTGCCGTTGTGTGCACATAAAATTACATCTTTGAGCGCAGGGTGATTAAAAATCTGTCCGAACTCTTGCAGCATACTTTTCTCATCATCACCAAAAAAACTCTTGATGTGCAGTTTCCCGTTTTTCTCGATTCTGCCGACAGAAATGCAGATAATTTTACCGAATTCGGCCATTACGCCTGCCCTTTCCATATAATAATCTTCGGCGGTGAACTGGTCCTTGCGCTGATGAAAAGTTTTTTTGTCCCAAAGTTTTTGCTCGCTTTCAGGCAGGTCTTCCCACGCAGATGCATTTGGCACGGTTTCGATATCGAGGAAAAGGATCTTTTCTATCGGAATATTCTGGATCATTGGATTTGAAATAGGTGATTTTCAAAAATACAAAATCCATGATTACAAAATCTGCACAGCAACAGATTACTTTACCCCAACCCTCACTCTGCTGTCAAACGAATTTTCATAGATGTCTTCAATGCTGACAAGAAGTTCATAACTGAGCCTTCTTCTTCACCAATAAATTTTCTACTTCAATTTTCTCTTCTGCGTACTTCGTCTGTAATTCGCTTCCCTCTCCCATTCTTCTGTAATATTCCAGAGCTTTCTCTGCAAACTGCTTTCCGTTGAAATCGGGTGCATCGGGAATATTCGGGAAATTTTTATGGAAAAGCATTTCATAATACGCCTGCCATTCTCTCTCGTTTTTATCTTCAATCACATCACCCGGAGCTTTTTGGCGTACATGCAGCATTTCGTGAGCCAAGAGATTCAGAATTAAACTCAGGTCAAAATCAAAAAGATTTCTCGGGATCTTTACGGTTTGTATTTTACCGAGCGCTCCCTCTGCAGTTAACAGGATGGAATTGGGAGAATTTTCGTCGCGAAAACCAAAACCGCCAAAATTGGGGTGGTTCAAATCAAAACTGTTAATCAGATACTCAGCAGCGTCTAATATTTGTCCGTGTGTTTTATACGCATCAACGTACGTTTTTGCCAGTTCCAGGATCATAGAAAAACTTAACCTAAGCAAATTAATTAAAAAACATTGGGTTTACAGGGGGATTTTCCTAATGATTTCCATTCTGCCTCTGTTATTTTTGTAATTTCAGGTAAATTATCAATTATGCTGGTAAAAGTATATGGCAGTGCAATTTATGGTGTCTCCGCACAAACAATAACGATTGAAGTGAATGTGGATTCTCCCGGCGTCGGCTATCACCTTGTGGGCCTTCCGGATAATGCCATTAAAGAAAGCAGCTACAGGATCTCGGCTGCACTAAAGAACGTCGGCTTTAAAATTCCCGGCAAGAAAATAACCATAAATATGGCTCCCGCTGACCTCCGGAAAGAAGGTTCGGCATACGATCTAAGTATTGCAATCGGAATTTTGGCTGCTTCCGAAATGATCACCGCTGAAAATATCGGCGATTATATTATTATGGGTGAACTGTCTCTCGACGGCGGACTTCAGCCTATAAAAGGAATTTTACCCATTGCCATAAAAGCCCGCGAAGAAGGATTTAAAGGAATTATTCTGCCGAAACAAAATACAAGGGAAGCCGCCATCGTCAATAATCTGGAAGTGTATGGTGTAGAAAACATCAGGGAGGTGATTGACTTTTTCAACGAAGGAATTCCCCTGGAACACGTGGAAATTGACACCAGAAAAGAATTTCAGGATAAAATCAATGACTTTCCGTTCGATTTTTCTGAAGTGAAAGGTCAGGAAACAGCCAAGCGTGCGATGGAAGTTGCCGCAGCCGGCGGTCACAATATCATCCTGATCGGTCCTCCCGGCAGCGGAAAAACCATGCTTGCGAAACGGGTACCCAGTATTTTGCCACCATTAACACTTAAAGAAGCGCTTGAAACCACAAAAATACATTCCGTTGCGGGTAAAATCGGTTCCGAAACCTCGCTGATGACGGTTCGTCCGTTTCGAAGCCCCCATCATACTATTTCCGATGTGGCACTCGTCGGTGGCGGTTCTTATCCGCAGCCCGGTGAAATTTCACTTGCACATAACGGCGTACTTTTCCTGGATGAAATGCCGGAATTTAAAAGAACGGTGCTTGAAGTGATGCGTCAACCGCTCGAAGACCGTGTCGTAACGATTTCGAGGGCAAAATTTACCGTAAACTACCCTGCGAGTTTTATGCTGGTGGCTAGCATGAATCCGTCTCCGAGCGGTTACTTTCCGGATGATCCGAATAATACTTCAACTATTTTCGAAATGCAGCGTTACATGAACAAACTGTCCGGACCGTTGCTGGACCGAATTGATATTCATATTGAAGTGCAGAAAGTAGAATTCGAACAGCTTGCGGATAAAAGGAGAGGTGAAGGCAGCGTTGCCATTCGAGAGCGTGTTCTGCGTGCGCGCGAAACGCAGACGGAACGATATAAAGATTTGGAAATCAACTATAACGCTCAAATCGGACCAAAAGAAATTGAAAAATACTGTAGCCTGGATGAAAACTCACAAAACCTGATTAAACTGGCGATGGAAAAACTGAATTTATCCGCGCGGGCTTACGACAGAATTCTGAAAGTGGCACGAACCATTGCAGATCTCGATGGAGATGAGAAGATCAGTTCTGCCCATATATCTGAAGCAATTCAATACCGAAGTTTGGACCGTGAATTCTGGAATATCTAAGATATTCAGCAAAAACCGGAATGGATTTGCGTTATACCGATGCGTAATCAGATACCTTTTTTACCGGAAAGGATCATTTCGATCATCTTATGCTTGCGTTTTTCCCGTGTTGCTGGTTTCCTGGCTTCACAAATCCAGTTGATATACTCTTTTCGCTGCGTATAGCTCATTTTTTGCAGAAGAATTTTTGCTTCCGGATTTGCATCGAGGATTTCCTGAATATCATCGGGAATTTCAACAGTTCTTACCACCGTATCCAGTTTTAGCTGAATTTCAACCGCATCGCCAAAAGTCTTATTGAGTTTTTTGCGGATTTCCTGTGTTACGCCTAAACAGTGTTTGTCTCCTCCCATATTGGCGAGTGAGCCGCGGTATTCCACTAAACTGTCGAAAATCACATGAACTTTTATCATCCCTTTTTTACCGAAAAGCTCAACAGTGTCGAAAGGAAATTCGACAAAGGAAGCATTCATTTTCGGATGCTTCTGCAGTTCGGCTGTAAAAAGAATGATTCCGTTAGAATCCATACAACGAATCAATTAACTTTTCAGAAATTCAAAGTACTGTTTGAGGATTTCTGCATTGTTCATTTCAGCGGTCATCACCTCGAGAATCCGCGCTTTTGGTCCGGGACTGAAAAAATTAGATAAAACCCTTTCCAGTGTACCGTCGTCCGTTACTTTCGTATAATCGAACCCGAAATGCTTCGCCAGATTTCCTGCATCATGGTGATGTACCGTAGCGATAAATTCGTCTAAGGCGTTACTCGCATCCGATGGTCCGGGAATAATTTTGAAAATATCTCCTCCGCCATTGTTGAAAATAATAATTCTGGTATAAGGCGGAATATACTGGTTCCAGAGACCGTTCACATCGTAAAAAAAACTCAGTTCGCCGGTAACAAGCAGAACTGGATTTTTATCCGCCATCGCAAATCCCATTGCTGTAGAAGTACAGCCGTCGATGCCACTCGTTCCACGGTTGCAGTAAATGCGGTGCTGCGAAAAATCGAACAGTTGTGCATAGCGTATTGCCGAACTGTTACTGAAATGAATGCGGTAATTTTCCGGGATTGCCTGTGAAAGGACCTTAAAAAAATAGAAATCGGAGAAACCCGTTCGCACAAGATATTGCTGATGCTTTGCATTCTGCTTGTCGCGCAATACATCCCACAAATTATAGTAAGGACGCGGTTCGAGTTTAATCTGCTGAATCAGTTTCGTTAAAAAGACTTCAGGCTTAACATCAATCTTCTGAGTTAAGGAAAAAAATGTATCGGGATGCCAGAATTCATCAATATGCCAGTGGCTTGCAGGTTTCGCCTTTCTCAGAAACTGTTTTACTTTCTTGGAAACAACGTTCTGCCCGATGGTTATAAGCAGATCTGGACCATAAAATTCCGCCTCACTTTCGGAGAAATTATAGAGATACCGGTCGATATGCATAAAAAATTTCTCGTGAGAAAGATTACTGTTGGCTTCCGTCAAAATAACTGCGCTGTGATTTTTCACTATCTGCGTCAGCTGCATCTGAAGTTCATTGCTGAAGTCGCGTGTTCCCACCAGAAACATAATTCTCTTGCTCGTATTCCACTCACCTACTAAATTAGGGGGAAGTTCATACTTTTTTACAGGAAGGTTAACTTCAACAGGCGGCATAACCGGCAATTCAGATACGAGATTGTACAAAGGCTCAGAAAGCGGAATGTTGATGTGAACAGGCCCCTGTTTTTCCAAACACAATTCTATCGCTTTTCTGATGGTTTCAAAATTGTCATTGTCTGCATTTTCTTCAGAATCTTCTTTCAGTTCGAAATCGCCGTAGCTGTGCTGAGCAAAAATATTCTGCTGCCGAATCGTCTGGCCGTCAAAGAGGTCAACAAAATCTTTTGGCCGGTCCGCAGTGAGCAGCAACAGCGGAATATTCTGATAAAAAGCCTCAGTAACCGCCGGATAATAATTGGCTGCAGCAGATCCGCTGGTGCAGACTGTTGCCACAGGTTTTTTCAGACTTTTTGCCATACCAAGAGCCACGAAAGCAGCGCTTCGTTCATCCACGATGCTGTAGCAGTGAAAACCTTCCGTTTCCGAAAAGTGAATCGCCAGTGGCGCATTCCGGGATCCCGGTGAAATCACAAAGTGCTGGATTCCGTACTGTCCCAGCA
>JAEWOM010000226.1 GCA_023399675.1 Bacteroidota bacterium | reverse complement strand
GGTTATACTTACAACCGCGCCGCTGATTGGCAGGATAGGCTCCGGGCTGTTAAAAGATTTTGATCGGGTTATGATGACGCTGTTGTCACCTGTTTCTGTACCTACATGCGCTTCAATCACAACTTTTTGCTCGTGCTCTTCAAGGTCGAGGTCGATTACTTTGGTACACGACTGCAGGCAGCATAAAGCCAGCAAAAAGGGTAGAACAGTTGTTGTTATGGTAAATTTCATACTCTTAAAATTTGAAGTTGTAGGAAACAGACGGCACAAAACGGAATAAGGCCGTTTGTTCGGCAATGATTCGGTTCGAATTGTCATCATCTTCTCGGAAGGTTACCAGATAAGGATTTTGCCTGCCGTAGGCATTGTATAAACTGAAGGCAAGTTCAGATTTCAGCCTTTTGCGGTTAGGCATTTGCCAGATGGCGCCGAGGTCAAGTCTGTGGTAGGCCGGCAGACGATATTCATTTCTTCCTGTATAATAATACGCTGTTTGGTCGTTGAGTTCGTACACGCCGACAGGAAGTGTTACCGCATTTCCTGTTTGGTAGGTCCATACAGCGGATAGCGCCAGTCTGGGAGACAGGTCGTACATGCCGACAGCCGTGAAATCGTGTGTCCGGTCATAACGCAGATTGTACCATTCATTATTATTTACGCCGTCAATTTTCCGTTCCGATTTAGATATGGTATAACCAAGCCAACCTGTTAGTTTTCCTTTATTCTTCTTGGCCAGAAACTCAACGCCGTAAGCTCGTCCTTTTCCGTACAGAAGCTGGCGTTCCAGTATGAGGTCGCGGTCATCGGAATTATCCCGGTAATCAATCTGATTTTGCATCGCTTTGTAATAGGATTCTGCTGAAAATTCATACATCCCGTTTTTCAGATTGCGTACGTAGCCTACAGAAAACTGATCGCCGATTTGCGGTTTGATGTTATTTGAATTCATGACCCAACGGTCGGCTGGAGATGAAGTTACAGAATTGGAAATAAGGTGCAGATGCTGTGTATTCCGAGCATAAGCCAACTTGGCTGATGAAGCGTTATCGAGTTTGTAATTGGCCGAAAACCGCGGTTCAAGATTGTAGTATGATTTAACGAGTCCGCTTCTGCGTTCAGCTGACAGCAGTTCATTGTTCTCATCAAATTCATAGAACTCAGCATTCCCTCCAAGCACATAAAATGCACTGAGGCGTAGTCCGTAATTGATTTTTAAGTTATCGGTTGCCTTCCAAACATTTCCTGCGAAAATCGCTGATTCAATACCTTTTCTCTTGTTTTCAAACGGCAGGATATTGTTTCCGGCAATCTGCCCGGGATTATTGGAATGATGAATTGCACTGAGTCCGAATTTCCAACTGTTGCGGTCATTATGAAAATAATCGAACTCCTGTTTGAAGTTTACATCTTTGATTTTTGAAATGATATCAAACGCATTCTGCGGATCATCCTTATTGATCTCTACCACAAAATCGAAATTGCTGTACGCGATAGTCGTATTGGAAAATAAGCGGTCGTTGATTACATAATTATATCTTGCCGTTGTCGTTGCATTTCCCCAGTTGAGCCCGAAAATATTCTTCAAGCCGAGAACGTCTCTTCCAAAATAGCCGGAGAGAAACAATTGCGATTTCTCGGAAAAACGGTAATTCACTTTGGTGTTCAGATCATAGAAATAAAGTTTATTTCCCTTGAATTCATCACTCATGTTTAAGAATAAGTCGAGGTAAGTGCGTCTTCCGCTGATCAGAAAAGATGATTTTTCTTTTTGAATCGGTCCTTCAACATTCAAACGGGAAGAAATCAGCCCGATTCCGCCGCTTACGCCAAACTGGCGGTTATTTCCCTCTTTCATCCGTACATCAACAACAGACGAAATTCTGCCTCCGAACTGTGCCGGTGCAGAACCTTTATACATGGTTACATCTTTTATCGCATCGGAATTGAATGTTGAGAAAAATCCAAGGAGATGTGAAGCGTTGTAAACCGGTGCGTCATCAAGCAGAATAAGATTCTGATCCAGGTTGCCGCCGCGAACCGAAAATCCGCTCTGGCCATCTCCGCCGGCTTTAACTCCGGGTAAAAGCTGCATGGTTTTCAGGATGTCTTTTTCACCGAGAATTACCGGAAGTTTATTTGCGAGATTTACGTTGATGCGTTCAGTACCCATCAAAGACTGGTTTACTTTATTGCTTTGTCCGGAAGTGATGACGACTTCTTCAATCGCGATTGCATCATCCTTTTCCAAATCTGCAAGGCTGTAATTTCTGGACAGATCAGACGTGAGGTTTATTTCTTCAGTAATTTCACGGAATCCGTCAATGGAAACCGTTACGGTCGTTGGTCCGGCCGGTAAAGTAATGCTGTAAAAACCGTACTGATTACTTCTGGATGAAGCAGAGCCTGAAGAAACCGTCGCGCCATTGAGGCTTTCGCCGTTTGCCGAAGCAGTAATAAAGCCGCTGAGTGTATAATTCTGTGCAAATGATAAACTGAAAGCAAGAAGCGAAGCGAATATCAATAAACGTCTGTACGCCATAACCGGAATTGTATGATGCGCAAAGATAGTTTTTATAACGCTCACTTGCTGTTACAGTACCGATTTTCGCAGTGAAGAGCGTGACCTTCTCTACAAATAGCCATGCAGCGCAATTGGTGGTCGGTTCTATTGCTTAGAACATGCTTTTTCGCTCATGTTATTTATAATCAGTACTAAATAGCTTTGCATTATATCGGAATTTGCTTAAGAATCGGTGCTTTTGTTGAGTGATAGACCGAAGCTATATTCTAAAATTAAAAAATTATTAAATAATTGTTTGGAAATTACCGATTAAGTTTCAACTTTTACACCTCTTTATTGAGGCGCTCGTCGCTGAGTTAAAGAATATTTTTTTTCATCATTTGTGTTTTTGGAATCGCGTTGTGAAACGCGATTCTTTTTTATACCATTCTCATAACGAATAAGTAAATCCACAAAATAGGAATAGGTAATACTGCCTTCCTGCTGATTGCTCTTCAGAAAAAGATCATTGGTAAAACCAAAAACAACATCCAGTACGCTGTCGTGTTCCTCCGAAAATCGCCTTTCATAATCCAGATCGCGCTGCATACCATCCGAAAATGACGCTATCGTC
This sequence comes from Bacteroidota bacterium, assembly GCA_023399675.1. GTDB lineage: Bacteria > Bacteroidota > Bacteroidia > Flavobacteriales > Weeksellaceae > JAEWOS01. Next base: position 1,745 of record JAEWOM010000226.1, on the reverse strand, counting down.
TGCTCTACGAATACAGAATCTTCCTCGTAAACAGAACGCAGCAGACTTTTTAATGCGAAAAATTCTGTGCTGTAACGCAATTCGGCATTTTCAGCATCTCTTCCGATCAGGTATCCGATGAAACTGGCTTCCTGTTCACGTGCAAACCCAAGCTGATGTGCAGTTTCGTGCGCAATGGTTGCGGGTATCTGCGAGGATGGAAGCAATGCGTTGTATTGCGCTTCTGCTGTAAAAGGATTGTAATAACCTGCAATTCCCGTAAAACTCATGACGGATGAAAATAAGCTTGGTTTTACTGAAATGATTCCGGATGGTTTCTTCAGATTAATTTCAGCAGGAATATCGTTCTGCTGTATGATAATTTCCTGTTTCAGAAGTCCTGAATTTTCAAGCTTAAAAACACCGTTACGGTCTTCCTGAACTTCATTTCTTGTTTTTTTGCATCTTTCCAGGATTTGCAGTGCCAGTTCTTTTGCCTTTGCTGCTGTCGGTTCCTGTCCCGGCAGTTTTTCTATTATGGCCGGCTGGAAATAGAGCATTCCCCAGAAAAACTGATAAATGAAATAAGAAACATTCAGTAATATCAGTAGAAGCCGGAACGATTTGCGCCTTTTTCCTTGCTTGAAAATGTTTATGATAATAATGATGATCAGCAAAATCAATAGGATATAGAGCACATCTCCGACTGAAAACGGAAATCCTGCGAATAGCTGCATATGAGCATTTTTCTGTCTTTCGAAAAACGCTTCGAAGAAACGGATGGCTTCCGGAGTTTTACTCAGGATAAAGAACAAAAGAAATTGGGCAAGTAATAAGCCCGCCCAAAATCTAATTCTTCCCGTATATTTCTTAATGTGCTTTGCCATCGCTTTCTTCGAGGGAAATACCCTGTTTGCGCAAAATTTTCGGTGTGATATAACCGTAAACGGCCAGGTAAATAAAACCAATCAGCGGTATAATATAGGAGAAATGCGTCCAGGTGATTCCCATAATGCCTTCAGGATTTGCCTTGTCAAAATCACAGATCCATCCCTGAATCAGCGGAATAACACCACCGCCGAGAATCATCATAATTAAAAAAGAAGAAGCTTTACCGGTGTCTTTGCCTAAACCTGCAATCGCAAGGTCAAAAATTGCCGGCCACATAATGGAGCAGAACAGACCGCCGCTGATAAAGAAATATTTTGCAAGATTTTTATCCGGAATAATCATACCGATCAGCATCATCATCATCCCGGCAAAACCGAATATCATCAGCGTTTTCCCTGCATTTTTTCCACCGATAAAACTCATAATAATGAACAGAATGATCCAAAGCGGATAAATATAGAACGCCGAAACATCTTTTCCGCTTAACGTGTTAGCAACGATAATAATTCCAAAGGCAATGAACGGTACAACGAATTTCAGGAAAATACCCATCGCTTTGGACGTATTGAAAACATTGATGCCGCCATTCCATCTCCCGATCATCAAACTTCCCCAATACAGCGAAACGAAAGGCGCAATGTTATGCTCCAGTACATTCCCGAATTCTGCGGTATGAAGTAACGCAGGTAAATTACTGATGATTGAAACCTCCACACCTACATAAACAAAAATACCAAGCATCCCCAGATACAACTGCGGATATTTCATGATATTGAATTTTGAACTGCCGGCTTCAATTTTGGCTTCTTCCGTTTTTGCGGGGTCTTCAATTTTTGAAAACAGCATAAATACCGCCACCAAAATAAATGCAATCC
>JAEWOM010000174.1 GCA_023399675.1 Bacteroidota bacterium | reverse complement strand
CCAAAGCCTACAGCGACCGGCTTCGCGATGTAAAAGCCAAAACCAAACTGACCGACAGTATCCGTAATGCAGTCGGAAAAGTAAACGGTACTGAAATGGTGATTTCCTGTATGGATTTTGCGTTTATCGGAGGCTCTTTAGGTTCGGTGATGGGTGAAAAAATCAGACGTGCGGTAGATTATTGTATCAAGCATAAATTACCGTACATGATTATCTGTCAATCCGGTGGAGCCAGGATGCAGGAGGCAACATACTCGCTGATGCAGCTTGCGAAAGTGCAGAGTAAACTCGCCCAACTTGCTGATGCAAAACTTCCGTATATCGCATATCTGTGCGACCCTACCTTTGGAGGAATTACCGCATCTTTTGCGATGACAGCGGATATTATCATGGCTGAACCCGGAGCACTGATCGGTTTTGCCGGTCCGCGCGTAATCCGTGAAACGATTGGAAGGGATCTTCCGGAAGGATTCCAGACTTCTGAATTTATTCAGGATAAAGGTTTCGTGGATTTCATTGTGAAGCGAACCGAAATAAAGGAAACGGTTTCCAAAACAGTGAATCTGCTGTACGCCAGATAATTCTGCAACTTTTAATTGAAAATAAATCCGTCTCAGGTATCCTGCTGGCGGATTTTTGATTAATTGATGATGTAAACTGTTTTTCTCACTCAGTTGAAATTAACCGACATAATTTGTAACAAAAAACCCTATTGCGCTCCTAATTATAAGGAAAGAAGCATATATGAGAAACACAACGGGAGTAATAATCAGATCTTTAAAAAGTCTCAGCTTAAAAAGAATCATTCTTGTTCTGCGAATTGTGAGCAGGCATCCGATATTGGCACTGCTGTCTTTTTACGCCACAATCCGCAGTTTTACGCTTGCGAAAAAATATTTCCCGAAATCAAATTCATTGGACGGAATCGGGAACGCATTCCGGCACGCGCTGTGGTGCTGTCTTATTCTGATGTACTGCTGCAAAGTAACCTCGCCGAAAAAAGCTGTTCGATGGTGCAAGAGAATTACAGACCTCCACGAAGAAATTTTTCCCAATCCACCGTTACAGAATAAGATGGATCTGCATAACAACGCTGTCGGAATAACCCTTTTTCAGGAAATACTCACCGGCGTGCACCGGCAGTTTGTGGAAACTTCGTTTTTCGTAGATCAGCTTTTTAAGAGAACCAAAACCGCCCGAAAACTAACCGATTTAAACGCAGATTACGGGGATGATCTGGTGTTTATCGACGATTAACTGAATTTTTGAAAATCTTCGGATACCGTCGTTTTGCAGACGTAAAATTCATAATTTTAACAGATAAAAATAACTATTATGATCAAACAGGCATTACTCAATGAATTTTTGTACGAGGCGGAAAACACAAGGAAACTTTTAAAGGCCATTCCTGATTCTGCCCTGGAATACAGGCCGCAGCCGCAACTTTGGAGCGTGGCACAGTTAGCTTCACACATTGCCGAAGTTTATAACTGGTATGACGGCACCTTCAACCATGATGATTTCGATATGGGCGCCTATTCTTATGACAAAGGAGATATTTCTAAAGCAGAAAATATCGTGGCAAAATTTGAGGAGAATGTGTCCAGAGCTAAAGAGATTCTGGAAAATTCAGATGAAGCAACCTATATGAATAACTGGAGCATGTCGATGAACGGTCAGCATCTGCTGCCACCGGCTCCGCGAGTAGCAATGATCAGAGGTTTTCTTTTTAATCATCTTTATCATCACCGTGGCGAACTCGTTGCGCATTTACGTGCCTCCGGGAATAAAGTTCCGGGCCTGTACGGTCCGACGTATGATGACATGCCTAACTAACTGAAAACAGTTTTTGTCACTAACCGCGTAATTTTTTGCGTGGTTTTTTGTTATATTTAACATCAAATATGCAGGTATGAGTCCGTCCGCTGTTACTACCGGTAAAAATTCGACAAAAAATTATGTATTGATTGCAATTGCAGTTCTGCTCAGTTGCTGGACGTTATTCTGGATGGATCATGAAACAAGGCATATTTCCGACCTTTTTACGCCCGACAATCTGGCCGCTCTCGCACTTTATTTTGTACCGACTTTTTTCATCTCGGTCTTCACTTTTGAATTTTTGAAAAAAAACCGGATCAAACGTCCTTTGTTACTGTCCTTTATCCTTGGAATTCCGTTAGGTATTGCCATTCTGCTCATTACCTTCTTACTGCTGAAATCTTTATGAGGTTACTGATCCTGATTTTCTTTCTAACCGGAGTTCTGATTTCAGGTCAAAAACTGTTGACTCCATTTGAGCGGGGAAACGGAAATCAATCAACCACGTATGACGGGTTGAGAGGCTTCTACGAAGAACTCGATAAGAAACACACCACCATTTCGGTTAATACCTTCGGATCTACAGATTCCGGTGAGCCTTTACAATTGATAATCTACAATCCGGACAAGAAATTTGAGCCGAAAAATTTCCATAGTAAAACGGTTCTGCTGATCAATAATGGAATACACCCCGGTGAACCGGACGGCATTGATGCGTCTATGATGATGCTGCGCGATTTTGCCGAAGGACGGATTGCGGCTCCGAAAAATGTTGTTATTGCTGTAATTCCGTGTTACAATATTGGCGGAATGCTCAATCGGGGTAGTTTTTCCAGAGCCAATCAGAACGGACCGGAAGAATATGGATTCCGGGGAAATGCAAAAAATTATGATTTAAACAGGGATTTTATCAAAGCAGATTCCCGAAATGCAGTTAGTTTTCAGGAAATTTTTCAATACCTGCAACCGGATTATTTTATAGACAATCATGTAAGCAACGGTGCTGATTATCAGTATACTTTAACGTACATCACGACAAATAAGGATAGATTAGGCAGCATTTTAGGTGATTATCAAAAGAATGTTCTGGCAGAAAGTGTCAAAAATGATCTTTTGAAAAAAGGAATAAAATCGGTTCCATATGTGGAAATTGACGGATTAAAGCCTGAATCAGGTTATGAAGCATTTATGGATGCTCCGCGTTATGCTACCGGTTACACGTCGCTTTTTAATACCATGGGCGAAGTAATGGAAACGCACATGCTGAAAAACTATCAGGACAGGGTAGAAGTCACGCTGCAGAATATGCTTTCTACCTTAAATTTTTTGGATGCAAATGCGCAACAGATCAAGAGGAAGAAAGCTGAAAATGCGGCACACTTCCTACCTGGAAAGGACTACACTTTGAATTGGAAAATCGACAGTTCGAAATTTCAAATGATGGATTTTCATGGATACCAAGCCGGCAGAAAACCGAGCGAAGTTTCGGGAAAGCCGCGTCTGTATTATGACAGGACAAAACCTTACACCCTGAAAATTCCGTTTTACGATACGTTTAAAGCTGTTCATCAGGTTAAGATTCCGAAATTCTATGTAATTCCACAGTCAGAATGGAAAATTCTGGAACATTTGAAGCGAAACAGAATTAAAATGAAACCGATTAAGTCTGACAGTTCATTTGTTGCTGAGGTGTACAGAATTGTAGATTATAAAACAGTTTCAAAACCGTACGAGGGTCATTATTTGCATTATAATACTAAGGTAACTTTGTCCTCGCAGGAAATTAAGGTGAGGAAAGGTGATTTTCTCGTTTCTTTGAATCAGGACGGAGCTAAATATCTGTTGGAAACCCTGGAACCGGAAGCGGTGGACAGTTTTTTTAACTGGAATGTTTTTGATTCGATTTTAGGACAGAAGGAATATTTTTCAGACTATGTTTTTGAGGATACGGCCTCAGATTTATTGAAAAAAGACCCCGACCTCAGGAAAAAGCTGGATGCAGAGAAATTTAAAAGCAAAGACTTCGCTGAAGATGGTGCAGCACAGTTGGATTTTATCTACCGCAATTCACCTTACTTCGAAAAATCCTATCAACGATACCCCATTTTCCGTATACCGTAATGCCATCGGTGCACAGCTCAAATTTGCTTTCCTTGAGTTAACTTTTGAAACTGAAAATCTGTCTGATCTGGTCAGAATTTCTTCTTCATGTTAATTTTCCGTCACGATTATTCAACTCGCTATAAATCAATCGAATTATAGCAGTGATCGAGGTGGAAAATCCGGCAAAATTCACTATATTCGCAAACTTTAAAATTTTAATGAGATTTTGCCCTAAATGAAGAAGTTTACTGTATATCCAACGCTTGATCTGACATCAGTTGCACGCCAAATTTCGGAGTTCTGGAACGATAACGAAACCTTTAAGAAATCTGTGGAAATCCGTCAGGGACAACCGGAGTATGTTTTCTATGAAGGTCCGCCGTCGGCAAACGGCCTTCCCGGAATTCACCACGTGATGGCGAGAGCGATTAAGGATATTTTCTGCCGCTTCGAGACGCAGAACGGAAAGCAGGTGTTTCGGAAAGCCGGTTGGGATACGCACGGTTTGCCGATAGAACTGGGCGTTGAGAAGGAACTGGGCATCACCAAAGAAGATATCGGAACCAAAATTTCCGTTGAAGATTATAACAAAGCGTGCCGCGAAGCCGTGATGCGTTACACCGACGTGTGGAACGACCTTACCGAGAAAATCGGTTACTGGGTGGATCTGGATGATCCTTACATTACCTACGAACCGAAATATATGGAAACCGTTTGGTGGCTGCTGAAGCAACTGTACGACAAAGGCCTTCTTTACAAGGGTTACACCATTCAGCCGTATTCCCCAAAAGCGGGAACCGGGCTTTCCTCGCACGAACTGAATCAGCCGGGAACGTATCGCGATGTTTCGGATACGACCGTGGTTGCACAATTCAAAGTAAAAAAACTGTCCGACGCTTTAAAAAGGAAATTTCAGGAAGGAAGCGGGAAGCAGGAAGCAGGTAGCGGTGACGTATGTGACATTGCTGAAAATACTTGTGGAGGAGCGCTTCATTGGGCTGAATTTGATAATGAAAATCAAGAGCCAAGAGCCAAGAGCCAAGAGCCAATTCACATTTTAGCCTGGACGACAACACCCTGGACTTTACCTTCCAACACGGCATTGGCTGTAGGCAGAGACATTGAATATGTTCTGGTGAAAACCTTCAACCAGTATACGTTTGAACCAATCAATGTGGTTTTGGCGAGAGTTCTTCTGGAGAAGAATTTCGGTAAAAAGTATGTAGTTGGAACTGATGAAGATTTCAAAAATTACAAAGCCGAAGATAAAACCATTCCTTACCAGATTTTGGCAGAATTCACCGGTGAGGTTTTAGCCGGAACCGAATACGAACAACTCGTTCCGTGGTTTTTACCTGCTGAAAATCCGGAGAAAGCATTCCGCGTCATCATCGGAGATTTCGTAACGACGGAAGACGGAACCGGAATCGTGCACATTGCGCCGACTTTTGGTGCAGATGATGCCCGCGTCGGAAAAGAAAACGGCATTCCGCCGATGTTGGTGAAGGACGAAAACGATAATCTGGTGCCTTTGGTTGATCTTCAGGGAAGATTCCTGAAAGGAGAAAATGTGCCTGAAGTTTTTGCCGGGAAATACATCAAAAACGAATATTACGATGATGGAACTGCGCCCGAAAAATCCTGGGATGTGGAACTCGCCATCCTTCTGAAAACCGAAAACAAGGCCTTTAAGGTCGAGAAATATGTTCACAGTTATCCGCATTGCTGGAGAACCGACAAGCCGGTGCTTTACTATCCGCTGGATTCGTGGTTTGTAAAAATGACCGACAAACGTCAGCGTTTGGTGGAGCTCAACGAAACCATCAACTGGAAGCCAAAATCTACCGGTGAAGGGCGTTTTGCAAACTGGTTGGAAAATGTGAACGACTGGAACCTTTCCCGCTCAAGATATTGGGGAATTCCTTTACCAATTTGGAGAACGGAGGATTTGAAGGAAGAAAAAGCCATCGGTTCCGTGGAGGAACTGATTGCGGAAGTGGAGAAATCTATCGCTGCCGGTTTGATGACCAAAAATCCGTTTGAAGGTTTTGAGGTTGGAAATATGTCCGCTGAAAACTACGCGAAAGTTGATCTTCATAAAAATTATGTGGATGAAATCATTCTCGTTTCAGATTCAGGCAAGCCGATGAAGCGCGAAAGCGACCTGATAGACGTTTGGTTCGATTCCGGTTCAATGCCGTATGCGCAGCTTCACTATCCTTTCGAAAACAGGGAAATGATCGACGAAGGTCACGCATTCCCTGCAGATTTCATTGCGGAAGGTGTGGATCAGACCCGTGGTTGGTTCTATACACTTCACGCAATTGCGACGGCAGTTTTTGATTCTGTCGCGTATAAAAACGTGGTTTCCAATGGTTTGGTCCTGGACAAAAACGGACAGAAAATGTCGAAACGTCTCGGAAATGCCGTGGATCCCTTTGAAACGCTGGCAAAATACGGTCCAGATGCGACGAGATGGTATATGATTTCCAACGCGAATCCGTGGGAAAACCTGAAATTCGATGTGGAAGGCATTGATGAAGTCCGCCGTAAATTCTTCGGTACGCTGTACAATACCTATTCGTTCTTTGCATTGTATGCAAATGTGGACGGATTCAGTTATAATGAACCCGAAGTGGAAAACCGTCCGGAAATCGACCGGTGGATTCTTTCGGAGTTAAATCTTCTGATTAAAGATGTCAAATCCTTCTACGAAGATTACGAACCGACAAAAGCGACCAGAGCAATTAATACTTTCGTAAATGATAACCTAAGTAACTGGTATGTACGTCTATGTCGTCGCCGTTTCTGGAAAGGAGATTATTCGGAAGACAAAATCTCGGCATATCAGACACTGTATACCTGCCTTGAAACCGTTGCGAAACTTTCCGCACCTGTGGCGCCATTTTTTATGGATCAGCTGTATCAGGATTTGAATGCAGTTACCGGAAAAAATAACGCAGAATCCGTTCATTTAACAGATTTCCCGGTGGCTGACGAGCGTTTAATCGATCAAAATCTGGTGGAAAAAACACATTTGGCTCAAACAGTAACGTCGATGGTGTTTTCGTTGAGAAAGAAGGAAAATATCAAGGTTCGGCAGCCGCTTCAGAAAGTGATGATTCCGGTGATGGACAAAAAAACGGAGGATCAGCTGCTGGCGGTTTCAGAGTTGATAAAGCAGGAGGTAAATGTAAAAGAACTTCATTTAATCAATGCGGAAGAGGCTTCTCATTTAATCGTAAAGCAAATCAAGCCGAATTTCAAGATTTTGGGGGCGAAACTCGGAAAAGACATGAAAACAGTGGCTGCGGAAATCAACGCCATGACTTCAGACCAAATCGCTGAGCTGGAGAAACACGGTTCGATGAATATTTCCGGGCATGATATCGGTCTGGAAGACGTTGAAATTTCAACCAAAGACATTCCGGGATGGACAGTGGCGAGTGAAGGCAAAACCACAGTGGCTTTAGATTTAACGATAACGGACGAACTGAAATCGGAAGGAATAGCGAGGGAGTTCATCAACCGTATTCAGAACCTCAGAAAAGACAAGGACTTCGATTTGATGGATCACATTACAGTAACCATCGAAGGAGGATCCATTCAGTTTCTTGAGGAAAGAAACAGCTACGGACATGTTCAGAATATTCCGGATGATTTGCTTCGCCTGTTTCTCGGTCAGGACTATCAGCAGAAAAATGTTGATTTAGACGCTGCAGATGAAAAATTATCGTTCCTGAATGCAATCATGTCGAACGAAAAATATATTTCTGATGAAGTATTGTCGGATAGAATAGAAATTGTAAATTCACTACCAATTTATGACGAAATTGAGATAGATGACGTGAAATTGAAAGTATTTGTAAACAAAATTTGAAATTTGAAGTTTTGATTTTGAAGTTCCGGTTGATGGAATCTCAAATCTCGAACTTCGGATTTCACTCTCAAATTTAAAAATTATGGCAGACGGAAGAGTAAGATACAGCGACAGCGACCTTTCTGTATTCAGGAAAGTGATCCAGGAAAAAATAGATAAAGCAGAAAAAGATTTGGCACTGATCAACGAAAATTTTATCAATGACCAGAATAACGGGACAGACGATACGTCACCAACTTTTAAAGCTTTCGAAGAAGGTGCAGAAACCCTGAGCAAGGAACAGAACGCAATTCTTGCGGGAAGACAGGAAAAATTCATCCGGGATCTGAAGCATGCACTGATCCGTATTGAAAATAAAACCTACGGAATTTGCCGTGGGACGGGAAAACTGATTCCGAAAGAGCGGCTGATGGCTGTTCCGCACGCAACATTAAGCATTGAAGCAAAAAATATGCAGCGCTGATCGGTACTGCTCGGCTATAAGAATGTATAAAGTATGATGTTACGGCGAGTTACATTTTACTTTGTACATTTCGTTTTTTACAGTTAAAAAAATACTAATGGAATCAATTGTTGTTCACCCTAAAAATCAGATGGAACTGAATGCCGTAAAAGCGATGCTTAAGGACATGAACATAAAATTCGAAAAGTTTCATACGAGAACGGCTAAATTTTCTGCTGCAGAGAAAAAATCTGCACCGAAATCGGTTCATAAACCTGTAAAAAAATTCCCAAAAGAAGGGAAACAATAAAAAAGCAGGGTTTTCTGTACATGATCTCAATCAGAAATAACAGAACGCTCTCTCCGGCTTAATTACAGAATTCAAGAAAGCAACAGCAACAATTTACCTGTTACAATGAAGAAGATTGCACTTATCACGTTCATCATCCTATTAATCGACCAGCTTTCAAAATTATATATCAAAACCAACTTTTACCTTGGCGAAAGTGTCGATGTAATGCCCGGCTTTAAACTCACATTTGTTGAGAATCCCGGAATGGCGTACGGTTTTCAGTTTGGCGGACTGCTGGGAAAATATTTTCTGGTCATCGTGCGCGTTTTTCTGATAGCGGGTATGGTGTATCTGTTCAGAAAATGGATTAAAGAAGGACGCACCTCCAATTATCTGCTCCTTCCGATGGCGATGATTTTCGCAGGAGCAATCGGTAATCTGATTGACGGCATGTTTTACGGTCTTATTTTCGACAGCGGAACGCATTACGAAGAAAGCATCAACCGATGGATTGATTATGGCGGGGTTTCCAAACTTGTGCCTTTCGGAGATGGATATGCCGGATTTATGAAAGGCTGTGTCGTAGATATGTTTCATTTTCCGCTGGTTGACTGGTTTGTGCCGGAAAGTTGGCCGCTGATCGGAGGAATGCATGTGGAATTTTTTAAGTATATCTTTAATGTTGCCGATGCAGCAATTACTGTTGGTGCTGTGCTGCTCTTCATATTCAGAAAAAAGGCATTTCCGCACGGCCTGGATTTCTAATGCCTGCATGAAGAAAACTGATGGATGCCCCACCAATTCCTGTTCTGAAGAAGTTAGCCCGCAGCGTACGGAAATTTTTCCTGCTGGTTTTTCCTTCCACCACAGCTGAGTTTTTGGTTTTCGGCATTTGCATGCTGTTTTATGGTACTTTAGCTTCCGTCATTGCGGTAAATTACCGTATTATTTTCGATAACAGAATTCCGTGGGACGCTTATTTCAGCTTTGACAACCGGGCGATTGTGATGACCGGCGGTGGTTTCGAAAGGCATCCGCTTTCAAATTATTTCTTTGATCAGATCCGGCATTTTGCACTTTGGGTTTCCGGAAACCGGTTTAATGCTGATTTTCGATTGGTGCTAGCCTGGTTCAGTGTGATTACGGTGAGTCTGTCAGTGGTGCTGATTTACAAATATCTGCGAAACATCATCCGGCTGCCTTTGTTAATCAGCAGTCTGCTTATCTGCTTTTTTGGACTGTTCTCCACTACTGTTCTGCTGTCGTTTACCCCGGAAACATATACAAATACGATGTTTCTCCTGATTTTGTTCAACTATTATGCAGCGGGAAAAATTCAGAATGGCGGCACTACGTCGTTCGCGTCCGTTACCTTAGCGGGAGTGGCTGTCGGCGGATTGACTATTACCAATATTGTAAAAGTCTTTATACCTGTTCTTTTTGAGAAAAATACGTTCAGAAATATCAGGAGCTTTTCAGTTGCCGCTTCGAAGGTTGCGCTGTCGGCTTCAGTATTTGTTTTTCTGTTTTTATTACGGCTGAATTTTGATGTACAGAAGATTTTTGCCAAAACCGAACAGCAGTACGAGAAATTTTCGAATCCGAAGGTAACACCTATCTGGGATATGATCGTTTCCTGGTTTTTTGGCGGTAATATGCTTTTCCCGGGTTTTATAATGCGGGATTATCATAACAGAAAAGGTTTTGAGTATAAGGCGATATTCATGGATACTTACACCGGATTTTTTTCCTACGCTTTTGTTGGTGCCGTTTTTCTGCTTTTAATCTGGTCCGTTTCAAGGAATTTTCGCAATAAAATGGTGCAGATTCTGGTTGTGTCCTTTCTGGTAGATATAATCATTCACTGTGTGTTGAAATTCGGTCTGCATACCTCATACATATATGGCGGTCATTTTATCTTCGTCGTTCCGCTGATTGTTGGCTGGCTGTTTCACAGTTTCAGACATTCTGCAAAAGTCTTGACGGTCCTGTTCATAATGATGGTCTGGCTTACCTTCTATCTTGGGGCTAATAATCTCTGGCGAATGCAGGAATTCTTCAGTTTTCTGAAAATATATTATTCCTGATTAACAGTTCACTTAAAAATATTTATAAGAAAGGGGGTTTTTCCTGATAAAATATATCGTGGTTTACATAGCTTTGAAGAACAATCTAAAACAAGAGCTTATGAAAACTTTTTAGTTATGGGTATTAAGCTGTATGCTTTGCTCAATCCCAACACTTTCCGCTCAGGAAATAAAAGAAAGTGCCGAACTTGAAGCGATTATCAGGAAAATGAATGAACTGGGGAAAATTGATCCGGCCGGCAAGGATCCCTATCTCAAACTTACTGCTGAGGAAAAGCGGATTTTCAATGCGTTTGAAAAAAAGAGAAATGCAGCTGATCTGAAAAAAAATGGTCCAGCTACGTTCGGAGCTAAAATGCTTCTGACTAAGGCATTTGGAGTGGATGTTCGTAATAAGGATTTTGATTGGGTGCCATTAACACCTCCACTTACTCAGAAATTTATTGCTGTTCAAAATCAAACAATTTATTGTAATGACATTGCAGCGAATGGAAACTTATATGCGATTGATGATACTACTGATTCTCTCATTCAGTTAGACGCCAATGGTGTGGCTACGACCATTGGACCGCTTCTTATACCGGCTGCGGAAGCAGCAGCTGGTCTTTCATTTAACTGGACAATATACGGTAACAAATTCCGGAACCTCGCCTAATGCCGTTCATAAATTGTACACCGTAAATTTAACTACAGGTAACGCTACTTTCTTAGGAAATTTTGGTCTTGGAACCCAAACAGTAATTTGGCTGGAGATTGATAACAATGGAAATGGTTATTATGCAGACATTGCGGCAGACAAGCTCTTTTCTTTGAATCTTACTGCTATCACAGCAGCTGAAATAGGACCATTAGGAATTAATATACAGTTCGCTCAGGATGCAGATTTTAACAGAGAAACAAATGAGCTTTATATGGCTGCGTATCGCGGTGCGGCAGTTGGTCAAGGGCAATTAGCATTGGTGAACACTACAACCGGTGCAGCTACAGTGTTAGGTGACTGGGTTCCTGCAACAACTGGAGAAACAATTGAATTTGCCGGGTTTTCTATAGCGAATTCATTGCCTGCCACCTATATGAGTACAGAGGAAGTGCAAGATAAAATGTCCCTGAAGATTTATCCGAATCCGGCATCTGACGTAATCGTCATTGAATCTCCGGCCAGCATGAGTTAGATACAGCTGTCAGATTTATCAGGGAAAGTCATTTATTCAGAAAAACTTGCGGCAGATCAGGCAAGGATTGATATTTCCGGATATCCTTCAGGGAATTACCTGCTGACTGTTGTTGCCGACGGGCAGAGGAAAACAGTGAAAGTGATAAAAAAATAGGCGACCGAAAGTAAAGTTCTCCAAAATTAGCTGGGTACTTTCTGAAGTAATCTCCTGTTACAGGGAATAAAAAAAGCCGTCCTCAAGAGATTGAGACGGCTCTTTGTTATTTTATATTTAGGCTTTATTTCGCTTCCACACAAAAAACGCGGTACTGCACCGGTATTGCGGATTTAAAATGCTGTCTGATTTTTGCAAGATCACTTGCAGCAGACTGTTTTGTAAAATAACTGCCGACAAGAACTTTATAATTAGGCCTCAATGAAGCATCAGTTTCCACCTTCAATTGAGGAAATCTTCTTCTGAAATAGGCTTTAACTTCATTGGCTTCGGCATTGCTTTTTACTACAGCCAACTGAATCTTAATTCCGGATATACGCGGGTTTTTTCTGCAGATTTCTGCAGTAGTCAGTTCACGGTTGGCAACCAGAACTCTTTTCGGTGCTGTGCTGCTTCCTGCATTTCTGGATGAGCCGCTTCTGGCACTGGTTGTCCTTGTGCAGCTTTCTTCCAGGTTATTCAGGGCATCTTTAATGCGGCTGTCCATGGCAAAAGTAAGTTCTGTTCCTGAAAGGGTATCTGTCGTGATAACCTGCTGTTGACCGTTTGCTGTTGCTGAAAAAAACAACACCGTGCTCAGCAGAAATGTCTTAAAAACTTTCATTAAATAGGTTTGTGCAAAATTAATAATAATAAAAATTATTCCAAAGTCGGTTATTTAGATAAATTCTAAATTGGCTCAAATATGACATACTACAGCCTTGTGCGCTGTTAATTTTTGTTAAATGTCTTATTTTTGCGGTACTGAATGAATTCTCACAATTCTCAAATTATTACTAACAAAGTATTACATAGATGATTAGTTGGAAAAAGCATTGCAAAAACGGGTTGCTTGCACTTGGTCTTTTGCTGTCAACCGGAA
>JAEWOM010000168.1 GCA_023399675.1 Bacteroidota bacterium | reverse complement strand
TCATATTGCTGAGGACATGGAAACGGTTGGTCTGGTTTTCAGAAATTTTGGATATCAGTTCAAATCCTATAACGGCACGCGCGAACTTCTCCCTTTTCGCGTCGATTTAGGATACACGCGTATTCTCGATACGTTTCCGGCTGCCATAACCATTACAGCACACGATCTGCAGCAGTTTGATATCTCCTCGGAGCGTAATAACAACGGCCAGGAAGTAAAACTGCCAAGAAAAATTCTTGATCATTTTTCACTCGGAGCTGAACTGTTCCCGGAAAGCGCCTTCAACCTTCGTTTAGGCTACAACATCAAAAGAGGAAATGAACTTGCCGTGGTCGATCAGCGCAGTTTTGCGGGATTATCTGCCGGACTCGGCGTCAAATTTAATTCCATTCGGATCGATCTGTCCCATGTACGCTATCACAATTCAGGCAACATGACCATTGTCGGAGTTGCAGTGGATATGTCGGGCAGAGGTTTTGAATAAGCTTCTTGATTCCGGAGAACATTTCTTACCTTTGTAAAACCATGAAAAAGCCTGTAATTGCCATTGACGGTTACTCTTCAACGGGAAAAAGTTCCATCTCCAAAGCGCTGGCTAAGCAACTCGGCTTTATCCACATTGATACAGGTGCGCTGTACAGAGGTATTACCTTATTTGTGCTGCAAAATTTTGTCGACGGAAGCGGCAATCCGGAACTGGATAAACTCGAAAAGAACCTTTCTCAGATCAACCTTGAGTTCAGAAATATTAACGGCGCACTTGAACTGCACCTGAACAACAGGAATATCGATAAAGACATCCGCGATCCGAATGTTTCAAGATTTGTGAGCCAGGTGGCAAAACAGCAGTTTGTGAGAGATTTTCTGCTCTCTACACAACAGAAACTCGCAGAACAGGGAGGCGTAATTATGGATGGCAGAGATATCGGTACGGTCATTCTGCCGAATGCCGATTTCAAATTTTTCCTTACTGCAAGTATCGATGAACGTACCAAACGCCGTTATGCAGAACTGATTTCTTGCGGAACGGAAACCGATATGCACTCAGTACGTGTCAATCTCCAGCTGCGTGATAAAATTGACAGCGAGCGTGAAGTTGCTCCGCTGAAGCAGGCTGAAGATGCGATACTCATCGACAATACACTTCTGGACAAGGAGCAGACAATAGAGTTAATTCTCTCCTACCTGCATTAATCTTTTAACATTTTTTTATGAATGACATTTCAGCAGTTGGTATATTAATTGTTCGAGAACTCCCATCAATACTTAATTTAAATTTAAAAAATCAAAACTATGTCAAAGAAAGGTAAAAACACTTCCGCAGTATTAGCTGGTTTACTCGCAGGAGCTGCTGCAGGTGTCATCTTAGGAATGCTTTACGCTCCTGAAGAAGGTAAAGAAACAAGAAAGAAAATCAAAACCAAAGCGAACGATCTTAAAGATCAGGCGGTTGATCAGTATGGTAAGGCAACTGAAAAAGCTAAGGAAACATATAACGATGTAGCGCACAAAGTGAAAGATCAGTACGGTAATATTTCCTCTACTTTCAGAGAAACTGCTGAAAACGTAAAGCACTCTGTAAAAGAAGGTTACGATAAGTACAAAGATCAGGCTGCATCAAAAGCTGCTGATATCGCACGCGATGTTGAAAATGAACTGGAGGGAATGAAATAATCACCCCTGCACTGAAAAAAAAGGAACGGTTATGTTCCTTTTTTTTTAACCTTAATACAATAAACTATGCTTGACCTTGTAAAAGACTATGCGCTAAAACGCGTAGACCTGCTAAAAATGGAAGCAACCGAAAAAGGTGTGCTGACTGCAGGTATTGCTACCGTGATTTCACTGATTGCGCTTTTTTTTGTTTTCTTCCTTATTTTACTTAATATTGGTGTTGCCTTCCTAATCGGACATGCATTGGAAAATGATGCTTACGGCTTCCTGATCGTTGCAGGTTTTTATCTGTTGATGATGGGTCTTATGGTCTTGCTGATGAAGCCGATTAAGAACATGGTTGCCAATAAACTGATTAAATTATTAAACAGCGACTGAAATGAGTACGAAATATAACAGCCTTGAAGAACTGAGAAGAAAAAAAGCCATGCTGAAAACCGAAGTGTCAGAAATGGAAGATCTTCTTACATTCGACAATACTAAGGAAAGTCTCAGTGCTTTTACCAATGGCCTGTCCGACGATTTTCTGAAGGAAGAACGCAATGAGCAGGGTGAAGTAAAGGTATCGCTGAACAGGGAAAATATTCTGAAAAAAATAAGTTCCGGCGTAAAGGAGCAGGTCATCAGCAGAAATGCGGTGATGGGTTTAGCTAATTCAGCCGTAAAAGGTGGTGCAATAGATGATGTTCTGAGTTTAGGAGCAGTGGCGCTTGTCGGTGGCTTTGCCAGAAAGAAAATGGTGAGCAGCAGCTGGAAGCAGAAATTAATCGGAATCGCATTGATTTATCTCGCCCCGATTGCATTGCGGTTTATCCGAAAAAAGCTTGAAAATTACCAGAAGAACAGAAGTGTTTCCAGTATGGAACAACTCATCTGAAAAACCGCCGTCAGTTTCTGACGGTTTTTTTGTGCCGATTACCGAAAATCTGTCCCAAAATGACAGCGCCGGCAACAGAAACATTCAGGCTTTCCGTACTTTTCTCATTACCAAAGCGCGGTATGGTAATTTTCCGGTGCAGTGCTTCACGTGTTACTTCGCGCATTCCGTTTCCTTCATTTCCCAGAATCAGGTTGATTTTTTCCGGAAAATCAAAATCATAAATACTGTCGCCCTCCATATCGGTGCCGATATTGCGGTTTTCGGTTTTCTGCAGAAAATTTTGGAGGGAGGTGTAAAGAATCTGTACTCTTAAGAAGGATCCCATACTTGCCTGTAGGACTTTTGGGTTATAAAAATCAACGGTGTCTTCAGAGCAGATTATCTGGTCAATACCAAACCAGTCGGCCAGTCGGATAATAGTCCCTAAATTTCCGGGATCCTGAATCCCATCCAAAACCAACTGGAAACCAGACTCTTTAAAAACTTGATTTTCAGGTATCTCACAAACCGCCAAACTGTCTTTCGGATGCTGTAAGAAGCTGATTTTCTTCAGTTCACGGTCACTAATAGCAACAACTTCGGCAGGAAAAGACTGCAGCAGTTCGGGCTCAGTGGAATAAATTTCTTTGATGCGGTAATCAGACTCTTGCATTTCGCGTATTATTTTATTGCCTTCAACCACGAACAAATTGTATTTTTGTCTGAATTTCTTTTTGTCCAAAGACTGAATAAGCTTTATTTTATGAGCCGTAAGCATCTGAGAAAATATTTCCAAAAATACCACATAATAATTGCTTCCGCAACCGCAATCCTGTTGCTGTATGCATGCAGCACCACGAAGAAAGTTCCTGATGGTGAATATCTGCTTACCAAAAACAAGTTTCACTACGAAGATGAGAAACTTTTCGAGGATGAAGTGGAATCAGCGGTACAGCAGAAACCAAACAAAAAAACACTGTTTCTATTTCCTTTCGGATTATGGGTATACAATCTCTCCAATCCGAAATACGATTCTCTTTTTACCGAATACATGACTTATCCGAGCGAAATGCGGGATCAGCGATTGAGAGATTCATTGCTGATCAAATACGGAAAAAGTGAAGATGTTGGTAAAAGTCTCTGGGGAGAGCGTGTCCTGCACACATTGGGCAAGCCGCCGGTAATTCTGGATCAGGGAAAATCGGAAACGAGCGCAAATAATATCGAGAAAGTACTTACCTATCGTGGTTACTGGGATGCCAAAGTGGATTTTGACCATAAACTGGATTCAGCGGCGAAAAAAGCAGAGGTCAATTATTATATTGAGAACCACGATCCTACCATGATCAGCGAATATTATTACGATATTCCGTATCCTCCTGTAAAAGCCATTTATGAGGAAGACTTATCGAAAAGTCTCGTACGTTCCAAAGCAATTCTTGATCAGACTGTACTGGAAGATGAAGTGAAACGGGTTACAGAACTGATGAGAAGCCGAGGCTACTACCGCTTTAACAATGCCAATGAGGAAATTTATTTCACCGCAGATACACTGACCAGTACGAAACAGGTTCCGCTGACTATGGAGATCAGAAAAGATACTTTGAACACGCCGTATAAAGTGGCAACAGTTGGCGATATCAGGGTATTTATTGTAGATAATCTGAACGATACGCTGAATGTAAAAAAAGATTCACTTCGCGGAATCAATTTTTTCAAACAGAACGACCGCTTCAAAACAAGAGCCATGTGGAGACCAATCATTCTGCAGCCCGGCAGTGTTTACAGTCAGCATAATTTCGACCTGACGAAGCGTAATATCAGCGCGATGAATAATTTCAGCCTTGCCCGTTACAAAGAAGGTCTCAGAAAAGGCAGCGACAGTATCATCGATGTTTCCTATTATCTTTCGCCGCTGAACCGATATGATCTTAAACTGGCATTTGACGCCAATTATTCGCAGCTGCTGAATCTTTCCGCAGCACCTTCCGTCGATTTGTTAAGCAGGAATCTTTTCGGAGGTGCAGAGAATCTGTCGACGAGCGTCTCCTGGATTGTCGGAAGCATACGAAGTTCAAAAGATGAAAACAAACGCGTGCTCGCGCATGAACTTTCTGCGCAGGCATCTTTAATGTTTCCGCGGCTTCTGTTGCCATTTTCCTATTACAAAGTGATTCCGAAGAGATACTCTCCTACTTCCTCAATAATACTTGGTGCATCGTACCAGAAAAATATCGGGATGGACAGGCTTACGTTCAATACCGGTCTCAATTATTTTGCAAATGTGAATGATGTGGTGCAGCACCGTCTGACGCTGTTCAATACGCAGCTGAGTTTAACCGGAAATAAAGACCGCTATTACGAATTTTTTCCGCGCGACCAGATTTACCGCGACCTTATTTTACAGGATTATTCGCCGGCACTCAATCAGCAGTTTCAGAACGGACAACTGGACCTGGACGAGTATGCATCCATGATTATTAATGATCAGAATTATGTAAATTCTTTGTCGGGCTCCACGCTGGATGGTTTTAACAGTTTCCGGCAGTCGCTGCTCAACCGCGACCGGCAGACGCAGGATGTTTTGGTAGCTTCCATGCAGTACGGATTCACCTATAATGAAATCGGAAAAAAGGAATTCGAAAATCCGTTCTACTTCAGTGGTAAATTTGAACTGGCAGGAAATCTTGTCAGTCTGTTGGGCAAAACGAACGAAAACCGAACTGCGGTTGAAGGAGACCGAAAAGAAATTTTCAACATACCGTATTCTCAATTCGTAAAATTTGATTTCGATGTCAGAAAATACTTTTCATTCGGAAGACAGAATCTGGTTTTGAGACAGTTCATCGGACTCGGAATTCCATACGGTAATTCAACGACCATGCCTTTTATTAAGTCGTATTTCAATGGTGGATCTCTCGATATCCGTGCCTGGAATGTCTTTGGCGGTTTGGGACCGGCAGATTCTCAACTCGATGAAAGAATCCGGGCATATGCAATGGACAACGTGAAACTTACCACCAATATTGAATACAGAATTCCGTTCACAGATATGTATGAAGGAGCGGTTTTCACTGATATGGGAAATATCTGGAGCCTAAAAGACAACGGCTTCGGCGACCAGTTCAAATTCAGTAAGTTCTATAAACAGCTTGGTATCGGTAGCGGCGTCGGTTTAAGAATCCATGTCGCATACATTACTGCAAGAATTGATTTGGCTTACAAAATTTATGATCCGAACAGACCGGTGAACGAAAGATGGCGCCTCAACAAATTCCAGCCGCTGAAACCAACCCTGAACTTTGCACTCGGCTACCCGTTCTAAATTTTTTGCATCTACGAACCTTTTGGTCGCGACGGACGCACTTCTATTTTGCTCGGTAAAGTTCTGGGATTCATTTTAAGCATATCGATAACCAGTTCACCGATATCTTCCGGCTGAATTTTCCATGCATCGTCTTCAGACGGTACATTGCCGTTGAAGTACGTGGAAACCGAGCCGGGCAGGATGGTGGACACTTTGATTCCGAATTTTCGCAGATCGATCATTGCGGCCTGCGTAAAACCAACCAATCCAAATTTAGACGCATTATATCCCGAACCATTTTCGAAAAAATTAACTCCTGCAAGACTCGCGATACTGATGAAGAACCCTTCTGTTTTTTTCAGTTCGGGCAGTGATGCTTTCATTGTGTGAAAAACACCTGTGAGGTTCGTATCAATCATGCTGTTCCATTCCTGTGAGGATATTTCGTCAACTGATTTAAAAATTCCGAGTCCGGCATTGGCAATTACATAATCAAGCTGACCGAATCTTTCTATGATTTTCGACACCGCATTGATTTCGCTCTCAGCATCGCGCACATCTGATTCCACAGCCAGCACATTCCCTTCTGCCGAAAGTTCTGCCGCAGCCTCTTCTGCATCCTTGATGTTTCTTCCGGAAATGGCTACCTGAATTCCGTTTTTCAGCATTTCTTTTGCAATTCCGAAACCGATTCCTTTCGTTCCTCCGGTGATATAAGCTACTTTATTTTTCATTTTTTTTATTTTGATTTTTGTTAGTCCGGTGATATTCCCAGCAGAAAATAGCCGACAGCCATCACCCTGGCCAGTATTTCTCTGGACTGATTTCTGTAAAAACTTTCGGGTTTGTTTACATCCTGTGCATCAAAACCTAACGCATTCAGCGAGTTATTTCTGGCAAAAAACAGTGCGCGCAAATTGTGGAAACCCTGCGAAACAATGATTATCTCTTTCTGATTGTAGATCTGCTTGGCACGGATAATACTGCGGTGCGTATTGAGTCCTTCCGGATCTTCCACGATAATTTCCTCCGGAATGCCTCCTTCGTAAACAAGAAAATTCTTCATGGCGGACGGTTCATCGTAACCACGGCTTTTTTCACCGCTCACAATTATTCTGCGCACTTTTCCGTGGTGGAAAAGCAACGCTGCAGCATCCATTCTTTTGGTAAAATATGGATTGGCCCCTCCCGACATCGTTTTTGGCGATGTACCCAGAACCAGGGCGGTTTCTTGGGGCGGAATC
>JAEWOM010000102.1 GCA_023399675.1 Bacteroidota bacterium | reverse complement strand
TTTGGTACCTACGCCATCCGTTCCGGAAACCAAAACCGGATTTTTGTATCCTGAAATCTCATAGAAAGCGCCAAAACTGCCAAGGTTGTTCAGCACATTTTTATTGTGCGTTTCCGCCACGGCCGATTTAATTTTGTCTACTGTTTTATATCCTTCTTCTTTATCGACACCGGCAGATTTATACGTATTGCTCATTAGATTTGAGATTTGAGATTTGTAATTCTTATATTTCAACGTGTATTACAGGTTCATTTTTAAATATCAGAAAGCTGACCTCACTGTATTGATTTCAAACGGCTACTTATGATAACTGTGAAAATCAGCAAATAAAAAAGCCGACAATCTCGCGGACGTCGGCACCGTTATATTTTGCAGCGCATTTTTCATTTCCCAATTTTCGGCTTTATCCATCAGAAAAAATGATTTTTGCGCAGTCATGTACTTAAAAATGATGAACTGCGAATTTACGAAAAAATTCGAATTGCAAAAAAGATATCGCCTACCGAAAATATTTCTGATCGGTCTGTTTTAAAACCTAAAACAGTATTTTTGCAGCCTAAAACATTAATTTATGGCTTCGGGTTTTTTCGCGATTCTTGATGATATCGCAGTTTTAATGGATGATGTGGCAGTTGCAGCCAAACTTGCCACAAAAAAAACTGCGGGAATTCTCGGGGACGACCTTGCGGTAAACGCAGAAAAGGCAACCGGGTTTCTTTCTTCCCGGGAGATACCGGTTCTGATGAAAATCATGAAGGGTTCATTCATCAATAAACTGGTGATCGTTCCGGCTATTTTCTTTCTGCAATGGCTGTATCCGCCGGCAATTACGATTATCCTGATCATCGGCGGCTTTTATCTTGCCTATGAAGGCATGGAAAAGATCATCGAATATCTTTTTCATCGAAAAAAAACTAGTCCCAAAGTCATCCAGGAAGCGGTGACACCGGAACTTGATCCGGAAAACGCTGAAAAAGCCAAAATTAAATCAGCAATAACAACGGATTTTATTCTTTCAATTGAAATTGTAATTATTGCGTTAAACACTGTTATTAAAGAGCCTTTGGTAACGCAGATCTTAAGTGTATCGGTGGTAGCTATTATTGCAACTGTCGGTGTTTATGGTATTGTCGCATTAATTGTGCGAATGGATGACGCCGGTTACCGACTGATCAAAAAATCAGGAGAAAAAGGTTTTCTGAATTCTGTAGGCGAATTTCTTGTAAGCGCTTTGCCATGGGTAATCAAAGGTTTAAGCGTTATCGGAACCCTCGCTTTAATATTAGTAGCGGGCGGAATCTTCGCGCACCAAATAGGCTTCCTGCATCACTTCCTGGAAAACTGGCCTGCACTGGCTCGTGAAGCATTAATCGGAATTATTGGCGGGCTGGTCGCAGTTCCATTAATAACGCTTCTGAAGAAGGTTTTCAGTGCTTTCCAGAAGAACAAAGAAGTAAACACATAAAATAAAGAGCGCTCTTCGGAACGCTCTTTTTTTATGAATATTACGCTGATAAACTGCTTGAGAAATGCTTCTTCACTAAAGCAACTTTTTCCTCAAACTCCGCTTTTTTCTCTTCGTCGGTAATGCCTTTTCCTTCTTCGAAGTTTTCTTTGAATTTCGGCAAAGTAAAGTTGGTTAGTACATTCGCACCGCTGAAAGGAGTCCGCTTCATAAAGACCTCTGATACGTTCTTGCCGCCGCCATTTCCGGTGGCTGTAGAAAGCAGAAAAACAGGTTTATTGCCAAAATGCTTTCGGTCCTTAATTCTCGAAACCCAATCAAAAATATTTTTAAATGCGGCTGTATATGCCGAATTGTATTCTGCCAAAGACATCAGGATCAGGTCAGAACCGTCAATTTTCTCAGCAAATTTCTGCGCCAACGGATGATAACCGATTTCGCGTTCCTTCTGGCTGCTGAAAAAAGGCATTTCATAATCATTTAAGTCGAGGAGCTCAATTTCTGCGCCGTCAAATTTGGTAACCGCAAACTCAACAAGTTTTTTATTTATAGAATCGGAAGAAATGCTTCCCGCAAATGCTATTATTTTCATTTAATTCAGTTTAATAAATACTTCGGTAATTCCATCGGCACTTCCATCAAAAGAATTTCCGCATCTTCAGTTGCCTCAACAGAAAAACTGTCAGTATCCCAAATTCCGAGTGCATCTCTGGTATTCAGAACCTGATCTCCTATTTTGGCAGATCCTTTCAGCACGAACGCATACACCCCGTTTCCGGACTTGTTCATTTTGTATTCCTTAGAAAATCCTTTCTCGAATTTGGCCATATTGAACCAGGCATCCTGATGGATCCAGACACCTTCATCATCCTTATTTGGAGATAAGATTTGCTGGAAATCATTCAGTTTCTCACCATCTTCTATGCTGATCTGATCGTAACGAGGTGTTAAATTAACCTCCCTCGGGAAGATCCATATCTGCAGAAATTTTACTGCTTCATCCCTGTTTTTATTGTATTCGCTGTGGTAAACACCTGTTCCCGCAATCATTACCTGAATTTCGCCTTTTCTGATGACGGAAGTGGTGCCCATGGAATCTTTGTGTTCCAGATCACCTTCAAGCGGAATAGACACAATCTCCATGTCGCGGTGCGGATGCGTTCCGAAACCCTGACCTTCTGAAACGGTATCATCGTTAAGTACACGAAGTGCTCCGAAATGAATTTTTTCAGGATTTTGCCAGTTTGCAAAACTAAAACTGTGATACGTATTCAACCAGCCGTGATTGGCGTGACCTCTGGAATCTGCGCTGTGATATATTGTTTTCATTTTTGAAATATTTACTTTAATTATGAATACAAAGATACGCTGACAACAGTTTTACCGCATTGATGTAGGTTAAGAAACACTTCACAACAAGAGTGTTAAGCATGTGCTATTTCTGCAATTTTTTCAGATACTGTTCTTCTATTGAGGTTTTAGCTTGAACGACTTCCCGTGTTACTTCATTTGGCACCGTCATAGAAAGGACGTATTGGCGTATTTTCCACTCGCTGCCAATTTTTTCAAGCACACCACTGCCTCTGCATAGTTTCATCTGGGTACTCAGTAATTCATCAAACCAAATAAATTTACCATCATCACTTTGCTGAAAATTCCGTTGCACAGATGTAAAAGTCCAGGCTTTTCCTCTATCAAAATGGGGTTTAGAATAGGCCATAAATTCCGCTTTGTTCCAAACTTCAGAAGCGTCAGTTCCTATAAAAGTTGACTGTTCCGCAAAAAGATCGAAATACTTTTGAAAATCAGAATCTGCAGAATATTGATGAAAATTATCGAGAAGCTTATTGGCATCCGATATATTCCTGGCATGATCAGTTTTCTGCAACTGAGGCGCACAGGATGATACTAACATGAATGCGAACAAGAGTAAAGCAAACGGAAACAGCTTTTTCATTGGATTAAAGGTAAACAATTGAACCAAATTTCAAATATGAATGTATAACGAACTGCAATAATCAAATTTTGTAAAAAAACTCAAATCTGAAATATTAGATTATGCGGTTTTGGAGATCTTATTTGCCAGCCAACTTACATAAAAAAGCTGAAAACTGTGGTAAATCATTACCGGAAGCAGAAAAAGCACCTTCTTTTCATCAGGAATTCCCAAAACCAGAACGAACAGACTGCCGTGCACCAGCGATTTTTTTGAACCGCAAAACGTTGCCGTGATAATGTCTTCTCTAGTAAAATTGGCGATTTCTGCAAAAAATTTTATGATGTTGTATACCAGGAAAAAAAGTACAATAACAGCAAGTGTAAGCCAAAAAAACTGAATGGCAGGGATTGTGGAAAAAATTCGGTTTAAAAATGCGCTCGAAAAGCTCTCGTACACAATAAGCAAAATTATGAAGCGGTCGAATTCTGCAATGATTTTAGCATGCCTGCTGACAAACCTTTTGAAAATCGGATTCAACAGAATTCCCAAAATTATCGGCAGTAAAACTTTCAACAGTAATTGCTGCAGAATTTCCCCCTGATTGCTTCCGCCTCCAGTATTTTCAGCTAAAAACGGACTCATCAAAAGCGGTGTCATGAGTATTCCGATCAAACCCGAAATTGATGCATTAAAAATTGCAGAAGTCACGTTTCCTTTTGCAATGGAAACCATCACCACCGACGAAGAAACCGTTGAAGGCAAACTTGCCAGAAAAAAAACTGACACCCAGATCTGAAAGAAAGAAGCTGTATTAGCGAAAGGATAAATCAGCAAAACGAGGAGCGGAAACAGCAAAAAAGTGGCTGACTGATTGAGCAGGTGCAGCTTCCAGTTTGAAACGTCTTTTACAACTTCCTTCAGATCCAGTTTCAGCCCGTACAAAAGAAAAATTCCGGCAATTCCCCAGTCGATGAAACTTCCTAAGTTGAAAATCCGATTATACTCGTCACGAAAAGGGACAAATTTACCTGCCAAAACCATCAGGAATAGCATGATCAGAAAAATGTTCTGTTTTTCGAAGAGTTTTTTGGGCATGTATTTTCAGCCGAATTTACTACATTTCTTCAAAAGACGAATTCCGTTTTGTTTTGCTTTTCCTTTCATCAACGCAACTTTAGATTTATCTTTGCAGCGTAATAGAAAAAGAGAGAATGTCAAAAAGAAAAATGATTACGGCGGCTTTGCCATACGCAAACGGTCCGGTTCATATCGGGCATTTGGCGGGCGTTTATGTGCCGTCGGACGTCTATGCAAGATTTCAGAGAAGACTCGGGAATGATGTAGCTTTTATCTGTGGCTCAGATGAACACGGAATTCCAATCACAATCCGGGCAAAAAAAGAAGGCGTTACGCCTCAGGGCATCGTGGACAAATACCACGAAATCATAAAGAAATCTTTTGCTGATCTGGGCATTTCTTTCGACGAATATTCCCGTACAACTTCCAAAAACCATTACGAAGTAAGTCAGGATTTCTTCAAGACACTATACGATAAAGGAAAATTCACCGAAGAAGTTTCTGAACAATATTTTGACGAGCAGGCCGGAGAATTCCTTGCCGACCGTTACATCGTTGGAACCTGCCCAAACTGCAGCAACGACAATGCTTATGGTGATCAGTGCGAGAAGTGCGGCTCTACCCTTTCTCCTTCAGAACTCATCAATCCAAAATCGATGCTCAGCGGCAATGTTCCGATTCTGAAGGAAACCAAAAACTGGTATCTCCCACTGAATGAATATGAAAATTTTCTGAACGAATGGATCATTGATGGTCATAAGGATGACTGGAAACCGAACGTTTACGGTCAGGTAAAATCCTGGCTGAATGACGGACTGAAACCCCGCGCAATGACCCGCGACCTGAACTGGGGCGTACCTGTTCCGTTGGCTGACGCAGAAGGCAAAGTGCTTTATGTTTGGTTTGATGCGCCGATTGGCTATATCTCTTTCACCAAAGAATGGGCAGAGAAAAACGGCAAAAACTGGAAAGATTACTGGCAGAGTGAAGAATCGGATTTGATTCACTTCATCGGGAAAGACAATATCGTGTTCCACTGTATTATTTTCCCTGCAATGATGAAGGCTCACGGCGATTATGTAATGCCGAAAAACGTTCCGGCTTTCGAATTCCTGAACCTTGAAAACGACAAAATTTCCACTTCCCGAAACTGGGCGGTGTGGGCGCACGAATATGTGGAAGAATTCCCGGGACAGCAGGATGTTCTGCGTTATGCGCTGCTTTCTTCCGCACCGGAAACCAAGGACAACAACTTCATGTGGAAAGATTACCAGACCAAAAACAATTCAGAACTGGTGGGGATTTTCGGGAACTTTATCAACCGCGTAGCTGTCCTGACTCATAAATATTATGAAGGAATCATTCCGCAGGGCGATTCCAATGCTCCCGAACTTCAGGAAATTGAAAAATCTGCGAAGGAAATCGAAACGTTTCTTGAAAATTTTGAATTCAGAAATGCACTTGCCGCTCTGATGAATTTGGCAAGATTTGGAAATCAATATTTACAGACTGAAGAACCTTGGAAAACCATAAAAGATAATCCGGAAAAGACTGCGCATTCGCTGTTTGTTTCAGCACAGATTGCGGTGGCTTTAGCACAGCTTTGCGAACCGTTTATGCCGTTCTCTTCAGAAAAACTGCTGACGATGTTCAACGTGTCAAAGAAAAACTGGAACGACGTAAAAGGCGTCCTGATCGAAAGCGGACACCAGATCAACGAAGCTTCCCTTCTCTTCTCTAAAATTGAAGATGATGTGATTGAAACTCAGATTCAGAAACTTGAAAACACGAAACAATCCAACAAAAAAACCAATCCAAACGCCAACCCAATGAAAGACGAAATCACATTTGACGATTTTACGAAAATAGACCTTAGAACCGCTACCATTCTGGAAGCAGAAAAAGTGGAAAAAGCCGACAAGCTCCTGAAGTTCAAAGTGGACACCGGAATCGACGTGCGCACCGTAGTTTCAGGTGTTGCCGAAAGTTTCACTCCGGAGGAATGTGTTGGAAAACAGGTGATGATTCTGGCAAATCTGGCGCCAAGAAAAATCCGCGGCATCGAATCTCAGGGTATGTTACTATTAACTACCAAACCGGACGGAAAACTTTCCTTCGTAACGCCGGATGATAAAGTGGAGAATGGGATTGAGATCGGGTAATAATGATTTCAGATGGGAGATTTCAGATCTCAGATTAAAAAAATTCCGGAATTACCGGAATTATTTTTTGAGGAAATCTGCTGTTTCATCCACGAAAGTCTGTGGGAACTGGAATTCTTTTAAAATCTTCGCAGATATACCACTCCTGGGCAAAGGTTATATTGAAAGACTATCTTATTTGGCTTTTCGATTCTTTAACAATGATGAAAAATTGTTTAATCCTTAAAAGCTGGAATAATATATTTACCAAATTCTTCCAGCACATCTTTTGGATTTCGGCGAGATGGTTTTAAGTTCAGCAATATATGCGATAATCCTTGCTTTCGCTGCCCGTCCCAAAACCTGATCAGCGAATTTCGTCCGCCGTATATAAAATTGCCCTGCAGATAAACGTGTTCATCAGGATTTTCGGAAAGTTCAAAAAAATGTGCATATCCGTACGGATTATAATTTCCTTCATTTCGGCGGTTCCACATATCCATTACCCCGGCAACATCCCTGGCTTGTGGTCCGTGCCAAAACCAGCCATCGGTATTTTCGGCAATCCAGGTAAGACTTTGACCGGCTCTTCCGATATTGATGATTGGCATACTTGAACTGGCCAATTTCGGAATCATATCCAGATTGCCTACCAAATTTCCGTAATGCTTCGATTGAAATGAGGGGTAATTTTCAGAACTGACTTTTTTCAAAATTTCCACGGCTTCACGGTAGCGTTCGTTTCGCAAATCATAATCAATACCAAAAGCAGGATATTCAGTTGGACGGTCGCCGCCTGCAATTCCGAGCAAAAAACGAGCCTGCGAAAGAGCATCCAGGCTGAGTGCCTGTTTGGCGACCAAAATCGGGTCTCGCAGAGGTAATACCACTCCGGCTGTTCCGATGACGAGATTCTTGGTTTTTGCAATCAGCCAGTCTGCGTAAGTCATTGGGTCGTAAAGCTGTCCCGCATCTCCAAAACCCGGGTCGAAAAACGGTACATCCCGCAACCAGATCGCACCTATACCGCTTTCGTCCGCAATGGTGATCAATTCTTCGTGGTCACTCATATCGGGAACAGGACTTTCAGGATACCCTTTCATCGGGGCAATAAGTCCAAATGAAATTTTTTCAGGACGAAATAGTTTTTCATATCCGTTGTGCTGTTGTAAACTTTCAGCATAATTCTGTGTATTCATTATATCTATATTTATATATATTTGTAATTAACGATATGAGTAAAAAGAGAGCAGCTGATAAACCCTGCTTAGTTCTATTTATTATTGATGAATTGTGAGTATTCCTGTATTACTTTCTCATTTCGTCTGAAATAAGACCATTTACCCAATCGGGTACTGATAAGTAAGCCGCAGCGTTCCATACTTGCGAGATACGTAGAAATGGTGGATTGTGACAAGCCCGATTTTTCGTGAATATATGACATACAAACACCGTCACTATTAGGAATTTGCGTTTCATTTGGCGGAAAATTATCATCAGGATTTTTCAACCATTCCAAAATTTCAACTCTAGTAGGATTTGAGAAACACTTACTTATTTCTACGACTTGCTTCAGTTTCATTCTGTAAATATATTGACAATTCTCGATATAACAAAATATGATTTTTGTCTACCCGAAACAGGCCTGTTTTCTGATTATGAATGTGGGGATAGAAAATTGCGAACAGCTATCAAGCTTTTTCTTTTTAATAAAATCGATGCGGTCGGTTTGCAGTCTTTTCAATGACTCTTAAGCAACTTTTCGAATGTTTTCCGGACTAATTTTGGTAAATCTTTTTCAGAAATTCCGCTGCCTTTTTCAGCACCGGCTCCGGATTTTGTTTGTGTGGAGTATGTCCTACATCCGGAATAACCAAATGATCTGTAAAAGCGTTAATTTTTTCCAGGGTTTGATGCATTTGATCCAGAGTGCCATATTCGTCTTTTTTACCCTGAATAAACAAAACAGGACAGTCAATCTGATGCAAAATGTTTTCAATACTCCAGTAACGGAAATCATCCCGAAGCCAGGTTTCTGTCCATGCTTTGAAAATAGATTCCGTTTTGTTGCCGTGATATTTCTCAAGCCTTTCCTTCAAATTGGTAGTGGCATAGGCTTCTTTTGCAGTTCGAATACCCTCCAGTGTAATTTCTTCCACAAAAATATGTGCAGCTTCCACGATCAAAGCTGCAAAATTACCGGGATATTTTGCTGCAACCCAGAGCGCAATAGAACCACCGTCGCTGTGACCGAATAGTACAGGTTTTTCAATTTTCAATTCCGAAAGCAGTTCGATCAGAAAGTCTGCTTCTTCTTCCATATAATTTACTGGTCGCTCAAAAGAAGGCATCGGATTGGATTTACCATAACCCAGACGGTCGTAGCTCATCCAGTTAAAGCCGGTCATTTCTGATAGTTTTTGCGGAAAATCACGCCAGAGCTGTGTGCTGCCCAAACTGTCGTGCAGAAAAATCATAGTGGGTTTAGACGCGTCCTTCAAATGGTATTCAACAAAAATTTTATTGCCATTGCATTGGATCGTATCACTCATTCTAACTAAAACTAATTACTCGATAAAAAGATCACTCGCTTTACTTGAAGCCGTCTAAGATATTCAACAATAACTTCCTTATTTATTTTTTCAAATCGATGCTTCCCCCATTTTTCCATTCCGAAGTATTAGTAATTCCGAGTTTCTCCGGCTCAAAAACAGGATCCTTCCCTTCTTTCTTCTGCTGTTCATAATCTTTGAGTGTTATGAGCGCTTTTTTCTGCAGAATCAAAATGGCAATGATGTTCAGCCAGGCCATCAGTCCGACACCGATGTCGCCAAGTGTCCAGGCTGTTCCGCCGGTCGTTGTAACACCATATACAATTGAAGCAAAAAATCCGATTCTTAAAATCCACAAAAGTGATTTGCTCATTTTCTTTTGTCTCAAATAGTAAAGATTGGACTCTGCCATAAAGTAATATGCCAACACCGTAGTAAACACGAAAAACCACAGCGCAATGGCTACGAAACCATGACCTATTGCCGGAAAATGTTCAGAAATTGCTGCCTGTGTAAACAACGGACCTTCTTCAATCCCGGGAAGATTATGAACAAGAAAACCGTTATTTCCGTCTTTCACGTTGTACTGCCCAGTAAACAAAATAATGAATGCCGTTGCTGTACAAACGAAAAGTGTGTCTATATAAACAGAAAACGCCTGAAGAATGCCCTGTTTTGCAGGATGCGTAGTTGCCGCAGCTGCTGCAGCGTGCGGAGCCGTTCCCTGCCCTGCTTCATTGGAATAGATACCGCGCTTCACACCCCAAGCAATTGCTGAACCGAGAATTCCGCCAAAAGTAGCATCCATTCCGAATGCTGAAGAGAAAATCAGTTTCAGGACAGACGGAATCTGCTCAAAGTTCATCCCGATTATTACTATCGCCATGAGGATGTATGCTCCCGCCATGAACGGTATCACCCATTCTGAAAATTTTCCGATTCTTTTTACATCACCAACGATAATAAAAAGCAGCAGGATGACCATCGCAACACCTACCCAAAGCTTTTCCAGACCAAAAGCACTTTCCATACTGTTGGCAATGCTGTTCGATTGAACACCCGGAAGAAAAACGGCACAGGCTACAATTGTTGTAATCGCGAAAATAATAGCATACCATTTCTGACCCATTCCTTTTTCGATGTAATATGCCGGACCGCCCCGATAATGCCCATTTTTTTCAACTTTATAGATTTGTCCCAAAACAGCTTCAATAAAAGCTGTAGAACTTCCCAGGAAGGCAATAAGCCACATCCAAAATACGGCTCCTGGTCCGCCCATCGCAATGGCGGTGGCAACTCCGGCAATGTTACCGGTTCCCACTCTACCGGCGATAGCAATGGAAAAAGCCTGAAACGGAGAAACTCCTTTTTCATTTGAATTTTCAGCGAACAGTTGGCCGATCATATCTTTCATCAGACGAATCTGCAGAAAACGGGTTCTGAAACTGAAATATAAACCTGCGCCTAAACAAAGAACAATCAATGCGTTGGACCAGATCAGATCGTTGAGCGTTTGAATAATCTGTTCCATCAAAAAAGTAGAATTCCGGTTAACATAGTTTAGTTTGAAGCCTTAATATTACAAAATTTTAATAAAAAAGCTGAAGAAAACGGCAATTTTCTGTCTGCATGTAACAGCACCGGCAAATTCTAATGATCGACAGGCACAGTTAATTTTGCGAGATAAGAATCTTCCTCCTGCAATAGTTTTTCGATTGCAAAACCGTTGTGAACCGCAGCGTTTTCCAAGGTTTCGAAGTCCAGGTAAAGCCATTTCATCGGCGCTTCCGAAAGTCCTTTGTAATGCACATAATAGTTCACTTCTCCATAATATTTATCGGCAGGAACGATAACGCCGCCGTCTTCATCGCGATCATACATGTACAGAATGTCGGTACTGTCTATCAAAATTTGCCCGCCATCTGAAAGAAGGGATTTCAGTTTCTGCAGATAAATGTCGATTTTAGTTATACTCTCGAAAATCCCTGTGCCGTTCATCAGCAGGAGCAGCGTGTCGAATGTGCCTTCAAACTCAAGAATATTCACACAAACTGCATTTCGTACGCCTCTTTCCTTACAGATTTCGATTGATTTCGGCGAATAGTCGAGTGCACAAACGTCCAGACCTTGCTCGTTCTGCAGATACAATGCATGCGATCCTGCCCCGCAACCGATATCCAGAACTTTGCCATGTGCAGTGTCAAGCGCCATCTGCTCCAGTGAATTCATTTCAGAATAGGTCCTGAACAGGTAAGAAACTGGAAGTTCGTCCACTTCAGAAATGGACGTTTCAGTAAGTATGTCTTTAGGCGAATTGTTGTGAAAGAAATCCCAGACGGCCTGTCCCATCAAATCGAGCACCATTTCAAAATTTTTTCAAAAATACAATTATCCTCTGCAAATTTTATAATTTCGGGGCAATGTAATTACGATGAGAAAAATCGACCTGCTTTTTGCCGAATATTCAGAAAGCCACCGCAATGAGACCAACAAACTGATTCACTGGATTTGTGTTCCATTGATTTTCTGGAGCATACTGGGCTTCATTTCCCTGATTCCTGCTCCCCATATTTTTGTAGTATATTTCGGTTTTATCAGTATCATCAGTATTATTGGAATACTTTCAGTAACGGCGTATTATGCAACGCTGTCCTGGAAAATTGCAGCGGTCATGTTTCTCGTGATGCTGTTCTTTGAATGGATCATTTCTACTGTAAATCTGAATTTTGGCAGAGATTCGTGGATAATTTACTCGGCTGTTTTCGTTCTCGCATGGGTCGGCCAGTTTTACGGACACAAGATTGAAGGTAAAAAACCAAGCTTCCTGAAAGACCTCCAGTTTCTGCTCGTTGGTCCGGCCTGGCTGCTTCATTTCCTGATGAAAAATGCGGGAATCCGGTACTGAATTTTATTTGCCCAGAATAAATATTGCCGGAACTTTGTGAATATCCGGACGGTGTTTCTTCCAGTCCGAAATTTTCAGTGTTTTGATCAATTCGTGTTCCGGATGGTTGATATTTGCCGCGATACAGAGTTTTGTTGAGGGATTGAGAAATTTAATCAGGTCGTCTAACAGCTGCAGGTTCCGGTACGGTGTTTCCATGAAAATCTGCGTATAACCCGTTTTCATTACCAGATTTTCAAGCTGTTGGATCTGCTTTTTTTTCTGATCTTTTTCAATCGGCAAATAACCGTGAAACGTGAACTGCTGACCATTAAATCCCGAAGAAATCAAACCTAAAATAACAGAACTCGGACCGTTAACCGGCACTACTTTGATGTTGTTTTGATGACACCATGATACCATGATATTCCCGGGATCAGCAATGCACGGAAGTCCCGCTTCCGAAAGGAGTCCGAAATCCTGTCCCTGTTTCATGAGCTTCTGAGCTTCCTGCAAATCAGCGGATTCTGAGTATTTATCGAGCAGAAACAATTTCAGCTCACTTTGCTTTTTCTCCGGACAGAAAAATTTAATGACCCTTCTTGCAGTTTTTTCATTTTCCACAAAAAAATAATCGGTCGACAGGATATATTCCTTGATCACCGCCGCAAAATAGGAAAC
>JAEWOM010000095.1 GCA_023399675.1 Bacteroidota bacterium | reverse complement strand
TTTCTGGGCATTATGCAGAATCTGAAAATCAGCAGAATGTCGGAGTCGGGGTTTGACCGCATTTCATTTGATGGCGACGAAAAAGTCTATCCGCATTCTCAGGGTTATGAAAATTTTGTAGAAGATCTCGCTGCTTTATTTCCTGCAGAAAAAGAAAATATTGAAAAGTATATTCTTGAAATTCAGCGGATATGCAATAATTTTTCCCGATACAACCTTGGCGAAAAGCAGCGCTATGATGAAAATCTGCTCTACGAAAATACTGCTGATTTCATAGAAAGCATTACGGATGACAATAAACTGCAGGCAGTTTTGTGCGGCTCAAATTTTCTGTACGCCGGAAACCGAAAAACGCCGCTGTATGTTCACGCACTTACCGTAAATTCCTATATCCGAAGTGCTTACAGATGTATTGACGGCGGCAGCCAGATTGCAAAACTGTTTGTAAAAGAACTGCGTAAACACGGTGGTGAAATACGTCGGCGCTCAAAAGTAACCGAGATCAGTTATGCCAAGGACGGGCTTATTCAGGAAATCCGGACGGAATCCGGAAAAAAGTACGAGGCACGGAACGTCATCTCCAATATCGATATTAAAGCCACTATAAAACTCTTCGGAAAGGAAAATTTTTCAAAAGCGCTCGTGAAGAGGGTAGAGCAAATGTTACCTGGAGCGTCGTGCTTCAGTGTGTATATTATTTTACGGCCTCAAAGCGTCCCGTACTTCAATTACAATATTTTTCACTGTAAATCACCCGAATTGATTTTTTCTACGAGTGAAGCCGATTCCCGAAACTGGCCTGCCCAATATATGCTCTCCGCGGCAGTGGACCAGCGACATCCTGAATTTGCAGAAAGCCTGACCATATTGACTTACATGAGTTTTGATGAAGTGGAAAAGTGGGCAAAAACTGAAAATACAGTTGCAGAAAAGAACTTCAGGGGAACCGATTACGATCATTTCAAGGAAGAACGTGCGAATACACTGATTGCAGAAATCGAAAAGAAAATTCCGGGAATCAGAAATAAAATTGATCAAATTTATACTTCAACACCGTTGACTTACCGCGATTACATCGGAACGGACCGCGGCGCAATGTACGGTTACGAAAAGGACAGCAACAATCCTCTGAAGACGATGTTTGTGCCTAAAACAAAGATTCCCAATCTGTTTCTTACGGGTCAAAGTGTAAATATGCACGGTATTTTGGGTGTTACCATCGGTGCTTTTACAACATGCACCGAAATTTTGGGTGAAGGCCCGATGGAAAATCCACAGTAGCATGAGTGCCGAAAAAAAACAGTTTACGTTAAAATTTTTCAGTAAGGTATTCGTGCTGACGTTCTGGACTTTACTGAGTTTGCAGTCGTGCGGAACCGCAAAATCACGGACTTATGAGCCGGATTTATCAGAATATTCTGCTGTAAAACCCCAGGTCCAGCAAATCAACGACAGCACATTTGTCTATGGTAAGAACTTTTTGCAGCGCAACAAACACAAGACCTGGGAAATGTTTCTCACAGGCAATGCATTGCAGTTGGGCTACAACAATGGTGCTTTAGCACAAAACCTGATTCAGAATCAGGAGAAAATTTTTTTCGAAAAGGTAGAAGAACTGGTCCCTTCTAAAAACCGTCAGTGGCTGCTGCGAAAACTGCTCGCTTACTACAACCGAAATATGCATAAGCATGTACGGAACGATTTTCAGGCAGAAATCTTCGGACTTTCGCGTTATTCTTCGGACCGGTTTGATTATATCGCGCCAAAATTTCTGCGCAGTATGTATCTGCATGGCGCACATGACATTGGCCATGCGATGCAGGATCTGATGCTTGTCGGTTGCTCTTCTTTGGCTGTTTGGGATGAAAACAGTGAAGACGGCGATTTGCTCATCGGAAGAAACTTCGATTTTTATGCCGGTGATGATTTTGCGAAAGAGAAAATCACGGCATTCGTAAAGCCGGAAAGCGGAATTCCGTATATGTATGTTTCCTGGCCCGGAATGACGGGGGTAGTTTCAGGAATGAATAAAAACGGACTGACCGTGACCATGAATGCGGGAAAATCTAAGATTCCATGGTCGGCAAAAACACCTGTTTCGCTTGTCGCAAAAGAAATACTTCAGTTTGCGGGAAATATTGATGAAGCTATTGAAATAGCACAGAAAAGAGACGTTTTCGTTTCGGAAAGTCTGATGATTGGAAGCGCAGCAGACCGGAAAGCTGTACTTCTCGAAATGTCACCGGGTAATTTCGGTGTTTTTGATGTGCAAAATTCTGCAAACTTGATTTGTACCAATCATTTTCAGTCTGATACGTACCGGAATGACCGTAGGAATAGTGAATGGAAAGAGGAAAGTCATTCCCAATACCGCTACAGCCGCCTGACGGAGCTGGTACAGCAGAAAGAAAGACTGAATCCGCAGAAAGTAGCCGAGATTCTTCGAGATACAGAGGGCTTGGGAAACGAAAAACTCGGATTCGGGAATGAAAAGGCACTGAATCAATTACTTGCGCATCATGCGGTGATATTTTCACCGGAAAAACGTTTGGTTTGGGTTTCTTCCGGACCATACCAACTTGGTGAAATGATCTGTTACGATCTCAATAAAATTTTCAGCGAAAACCCGGACGGTAAGTCATTGGCAACACCGGAATTCAATATTGCACGCGATGTATTTGCCGACAGCCGGGAATTTCAAAATTATGAAACCTATCGCAAGATGGATCGCACAGTCGACGATGCGATTGCCAATGAAAAAGAGATTCCCGAAGAACAACTGGAGCAATACAGAAATATGAACCCGGAATTATGGATTGTACATTATAAATCCGGGAAATATTATTACGTGCAGCGAAGTTATCAGCAGGCGAAAAAGCATTTCGAAGCAGCGCTCTCAAAAGTTATCAGCTCAAAACCTGAAGTGGAGAAGGTCCGGAAAATGCTCAGAAAAACAAACAGAAAACTTTAGTTTGGAATTTCATTTTGATGACCCTAATGTCAATGCCGGGAGAGCGTTGATAGACGTCTTACTATAATTCTCTGATTGAAGTTTTATAAAAATAATCCAGTTCCTGAAAGGCCTCCCAAAGTAATGCGGCTTCATCCTGATTCGTCATTTTGATTACCAGTTTTGCCTTTTCTGAACCGTTCTCCCTTACCTCATCCGTCACAATATTGATATAGGCAGTTCCATCATCCCTCAGAGACAGCTTTTGCACTGCTTTTATCTCAGCCATATTCCATTTCCTGGGTTCTTCAATATGCCGTTTTTTGTCGGCTATTCTTTCGATTATTAAATAGTCGCCATCAAAATTTGCAGAAACTTTATATTGCTCTTTATCCCGATCTACCCCATACATCTCAATCTGCTCTTTGATGAAGCTTTTCACGTGTTCTATTTCTTCAAACTTCGAAATATTTTCTATTCTGCCTGTCGTATAGACGATTCTTACCAAATCATTTTTTGGTATTTCGTAAGTCGGACCATCATCATTCCCGAAATCTCTGTAAACAATATTGTCGGGTGTAACAGAAATAACTTTGGCGGAAATTTTCTGCTGTTTCTTCGTATGAATCAGATCCTGCGCATTCGACATGGTGCCTAAAATGCTGAATAAAAAAGTAAAAAATAAATTTCTTAACATGACTGTGTTCAATTTTATCAATTAATATCTTTCTGACCTTCTGCCTCCTGAGGATCAATCTTTTCAAGAAAAAAATAAAAGCCAACACCGAGTAAAATGGCCATAACAGAGGCAAATATAAAACTTCCGATCAAATACTGCGTGAGATGCTGTTTGACAAATTCGATGTTGAGATCCTGATCCCAAATGTTAGGAGTGCCGCCGGTAAAAACGCCACCGATAGCCAGTGAAACAGCAATAATAAAAGGAATGAACGGCGGTATACTGATATTCGAAAAAGCAAAAGCCAGTACTTTATTCAGCTTCAATACCACAGCGAGTGAAATGGTAAGTACGGTGTGAAAGCCGAAAAAGGGCGACAGTCCGATGAAAGTTCCCAGAGCAATTGACATCGCTTTCTTGCGGTTGCTGCCCTCGCTTTCCAGTACATCTTCTTTAAGAAACTGCTTAAAACTCTTTTTCCGGAAATTCCTTATAAAATTGCGGGGAGCAATGTAAAAAATAGTGATCAGCACCAAAATGGTGTTGAGGATGCTGATCCGCGTAAAATCCTTGAAAGGCCTGAAATGAGAAACCCTTTCCGCCCGATCATAAAGTACTTTTACGGGTACATTTTTTACCGGAATTCCTTTCCAGGCGGTTCGCACGATGATCTCTATTTCAAATTCAAATTTGGGCGTGAAATATTTTTTCGGAATGCTGTTCAGCGGATAAAGACGGTAGCCGGATTGTGTATCTTCCAGTCTGATTCCCGTTTCAAACCAAAACCAGAAATTCGAAAAACGGTTGCCAAAACTGCTTTTCTTCGGTATGCCGTCCTGTGACATATTTCTGTTGCCGATCAGCAGAACATCCATCTGTTCCTCTTGCAGTGCTTCCACAAAAACCGGAATGTCATCGGGATAATGCTGTCCGTCGGAATCGATGGTAATTGCATACCTGTTCCCCGATTTTCGCGCCTCTATAAATCCTGTTTTAAGCGCATTTCCTTTGCCTCGGTTTTCGGGAAGTGTAATAATGTGTAATGCCGGATAATTTTTGAGAATTTCTGCAGTGCCGTCTGTTGAACCGTCATTGATGATGAAGATGTTGTCTGTATAAACCAAAACGCCGTCAACGACCCGTTGCAGCGTTTTAGAATTGTTATACGTCGGGATGATTACACAGATTTTTTCTGATGCCATCCAATCCCTCACCTCGGCAAGGTTCATGTGTCTTCTATTTCAAAGCAGCCCTGTCAGCAGCTGTAAAACTTTTGCTGTGTGATGCAAATTTCTTGATGTAAGCCTTCAGACTGCTGTCCTGTTCGCTGAAGTTACTGATGATAAATTTCTTATCGGATGCCAGATTTTTATCATACTTAATAAATTTTGGCAGGCTCTCCTGAATGCTCATTCTGATGAGGCGTAATTCCACATTTTGCGGCGCTGCTTTAATGGCGCTTTCCAGCGAGTTTGCTCCTGCAACGATCATATTTTTTCTTCCTTCACCGACAGCGAATTTTGCCTGAACAATTTTTGCAGCCGCTTTATACCCGTTTATGGTGTTGCCGGATCCGGCATTATTAACCAGTTTCGCAAAAGCATCAGCTGTGGCTTTGGACTGGTGTGCAGATGAATATTTGCTGCGGACCGTGTCGAGATTTGCAGCAGAAAAGGACAGTATGAAAGTTGCTATAAATGCAAAAATAAACTTCATTTTAGAGTGTTTTATAGTTAACAGACATCTTTAAAGCAATAGTCTCGCCAAAAAAGGTCGAATTTTTTACTTTAATGCCGTTATCTGTTTCGGAGATGTCCAGAACCAGCGACAGTTCCGGTGTTTCTTCCGGGTTGATGATGGCCATGAACTTAACATTATTTGCACTGGTGACCATCAGTTTTTTATTCGTGAGTTGCTCCGAAAGGTCTTTTACAATCTGCATCATGCAGACACCCGGTGTTACAGGATTTCCGGGAAAGTGCCCTTTGAAAATCTCATGACCGGGATTCAGCGTGATGGTCGCTGTATGGATTTGTTCACCCGTTTCTTCGATGGCGTTAACGGTATAGAAATCTTTCAGAATACTCATTAGAAGGTATAGTATAGACCTGTTTGTATCGTAATATTGGAATGGCTGTCGTCAGCGTAAATAACCGGGATAAATCCTTTTTTAATTCTGGCTTCTACTCCAATATTAGGCGTGATGTCGTAACCTACGCCAAGTAATCCACCCAAATCGATTTCCGTATCGGTATCTACATTCTTTTCTTCTGTCTGAAATTCCATGGTAGGCCCTACATGAATATTGAATTTATCCATATAGAATTTATTCACAACATGAAATCCGATATAAGAAACTGTCCAATCTTCATTGTACGTAACCCCGTTATAATTGTATCTGATTTTAGTTCCCTGTCTGGAATAGTTGATTTCCGGCTGAAGCGCATACATTTTTGTAAAACGCAGATTTGCCTGAAAACCAACATACGCATCAACTCTGGCTTTCATGTCGGTGTTTTCCATTGAATAATAGTTTCCCTGGTAGAGACTCTGCCCGCTGGAACCTTCAGTGAACCTCGCGAAATTGAGACCGGCTCTGATTCCCGGATTAAAAACAGTCTGTGCGCCGGCTGTCGATCCAATGACGATCAGTAGCAGAAATAAGAACTTTTTCATGTCTGTTATTTATTAATCGAACTTAGAATAATTTGCAGTTTGATATCCTGGTGAAGGATTTCAATTCGTTCTGCGAAGATAGGATTTTTCGCTTCATAATTAAAAAAAGAAGAAGCCTTGCTCTTCTCATTTACAATGATTTGCGTCAGCATTCCGGATTCTCGTTCAAAATACAGATCACAGTAGGTTTTATTATGGAAAGATCGGTAAATATCATGTGCTGATTCGGTTCTTTTTTCCGTTGTAGCGTAGTTTTCTTTAACCAGGATTCTGAAATCTTTTTCAAGCACATTTTTTATGACAGTACGGTCCAGATTGGGTAAAATATAGTTTATCCTGAAAGTTGATTCCGATATCTCTGCATCGAGCATTTTGTTGCCGAAATCACCGGTCATTACGATGCGGTGGGCATCTTCAGCAATTTTTTTCAAGATAAACATTCCGCTGAAATCAGTTCCGTAGGCGGTAATCTGGGCGCGGTAAAAATATTCCTGTTCCGGGTCGGAGAAATATCTGTTTTTAACTCCGGTGATTGTGTCCTTATTTCCTGAAGATTGCGGTACGGTCGAACAGTCTGTTATGCTGATCAGAATAAAACTACAAACTGAAAGCAGCAGCAGGAAGTTTCGCATTTACTTTGGTGTTTTTAAAAACTATGTCCGAAGTGTCTCCGGATGCTTCCTGCATACTCACCCTGGAAACCGTCGTCGCGCTGTTGGCAAAGTACAGGTCAATCTGGCGAATATATTTCAGCAGTTGAGAAGATTTCGGAACAAACCGAGCAATGGTAAAGGCACCGGTTTTATAATATGAAACTTTAAATTCGGGATCACTGAAAAGGTTGCCGGTGACACTGCCCGAAATCAGTCTGTTGATTTTTTCAAAGTATTTGCTTTTGGCCTCTACACTCGATTTTTTTCCCTGATTATCGATATAAATCCGGTTGTTTTTGAAAACAACACTGTATTTATACGGTTTTGAATACTTCCAGCTCAGCAGATTTGGCGCCTGCAGTGCCATTTTTCCTGAAGAAACAATGTCATTTTTAAGGAAATCCATTTTTTTGGTCTGCACGAAATCAGCCTGTATGGTTTGTAAGTTCTTGCTTCCGGCGTTAATTCGTGAGGTAAAAGCCTTGGCTTCAGCAGTTGAAAGTCTGGACTGTGCAGAAAAATTCACTGCAGAAATCAACAGAAACAGTATAGTAGTAAATATCCGCATTTTGTAGTGCAAAATTATTATTTAGGCTTAGATGCTTTTTGATTCAAAAAGTTCAGTGACCGTAACGCTTTTATAGTTTTCTTTTTGCAAAAATAACAATATTTGCTCCAGCACATTCAAACTCTTTACAGAGGTGTCGTGCAGAAGAATGACGCTGCCGGGTTTAATATTCGGAATAATGCGGTTCAGGATTTTCTTTTCATCAGATATCGCGGTGTCAAATGATCGGATGCTCCAGCCGATAGATTTTTTGCCGGTCGATTGAATGGCTTTGGCAATATTTGGATTCGTGATGCCGAAAGGCGGACGGTACAGATCGGTTTTGATTTGTACGGTTTCCAGGATGGCAGCATCACAGTCAGCGATATCTTTCTCTATTTTCCGGAATGAAAAGAAACCCGTACTGTTGGAATGAGAAAAACTGTGATTCCCGATTTCGTGGCCTTTCGCAATAATCTGTGTTGTGATCTCAGGATATTTTTTCACCTGTTTCCCGATACAGAAAAAGGTGGCTTTCTGATCGTATTTTTCGAGTAAATTCAGGAAATCCGGTGTAAATTCTGTCGGACCGTCATCAAAGGTAACGGCAATTTTTTTTTCGCGCACGGCAGAATTACGGGTGAATGACTTCGTGAAATACTGAAAATCCAAATTCACTACGCCAAGAAATGTTATAAGAAGATAGATGACCGCTAATAGTAGAAAAATCCACCATTCTGCTTTTGCCGCAATAAGAATGGCGACACTGATCAGGACAATGAGAGAAATTACCCGATGTTTCATCGTTAAAAACTAAAATAAATGCTGATAAAATCATCAGCACTGTTATTCCTATGAAACTATTCTGCTTTCTTAAGGAGAATTAAGCCATGGTCTATGCCGAGCAGATGATCGTAAATCAGGATATTTCTAATCTCCGATTTTTCTACGCCGTTTATATTCATCACTTCCGGAATATTCTGCGTCTTCAAAATGTGATTCGCCATGAAAAAAGCAAATCCGTTTGCAGTATTGAATTCGCCACTTAAATGTTTGTAATACAGTTGAATGGATTCCGGAAAAGCCTGTTGCGCTTCCTGATAATAATAATCACTTTTTGCGTCGCCGCTGAAGCCTAAAATTACAGCATCAATTTCCGAAAAATCCAGTCCGTTTTTCTTCAGGAAGGAACCTATAAATTCCTGCGTTTCTGCCGCCTCAATTTCATTGGTAAAGGTAACGTCCGCAAGTTGGGCGTATGTGTTTTCCGTTTTTTCGTTTCCAAGTACAAAAAAAGCGGAACCTTCTCCCCAAACCACGCCTCCGTTCCCGGAATTGAGAAA
Organism: Bacteroidota bacterium; assembly: GCA_023399675.1. Lineage (GTDB taxonomy): Bacteria > Bacteroidota > Bacteroidia > Flavobacteriales > Weeksellaceae > JAEWOS01. The sequence continues at coordinate 5,771 of JAEWOM010000095.1, read as the reverse complement.
ATCTGCAGGCAAATCAGATCCTTTCTTAACAGTTCCGTAAAGCTGATACAGTTCCATTGTACGCGCAGCCTTCTCATCTGTTGCCCCGACGAGAATATTTTTTGCTTCGTCGTTTTCCAGCTGAAGTTTGGCGTCCAGTAAACTCATTTCCAATGAAGAACCGGAATTAACATAGGTGAAATTGTATCCGTGACAGTTCCGTGCCAGTGCAATTTGGCCTGCAACGGTATTATGTGTGGACTGTATGAAATGAGTTGGCGTGAGGAACTGTTCATCATTATGAATGATGTTGTGCAGAAATTTTTCGGAATCTTCTTCACAACCCATACCTGTTCCGACGATGATAGCATCCGGATTTTCAACGTTGGCTTCCTCAAGTGCTTTCTGTGAAGCTACGGAGCTCATTTTCACTGTTTTGGACATTCTTCGGATCATGCCCGGAGAAATATATTCTTTATAATTCGGTGCAATGGCATGCAGCAACGGCTCGTCGTAATGCGGTTGCAGCAGATTCATGAAATCCGGATTTAACGTGTCCTGAACGGAAATACAGCTGGTGCTGTTTACAAAAACCGGCTTCATGATTTAGAAAAAATTAAAGTGGAACAGTTACCTCCGAATCCGAAAGAATTGGAAAGGACATGATTGATTTCTTTATGTTTCAGCTTAGTAACCGGTGTCAAATCAAATTCCTTCATTTTAGTTTTGAAGTTGAGGTTCGGATAAATGACACCGTGCTGAATCGCTAACACGGAATAAACGGCTTCAATTGCAGCTGCCGCCGCGAGCGTATGACCTGTAAAAGCTTTGGTCGAACTGAATTCAGGAACTTCGTTTTCTCCGAAAATTCTGATCATCGCGATGCCTTCGGAAAGATCATTGTTTGGCGTTGCGGTGCCGTGAACATTGATGTAATCGATATCTTCTTTGGCAACATCTGAAGTTTCAAATGCTTTTTTCATGGCAAGATAAGCGCCTGTGCCATCGTCCGAAGAAGCGGTTTGGTGATGAGCATCATTCGCATTGGCAAATCCTGTGAGATAAGCCAGATCTTTCCTTTGGTGCTTCTGTACTGTTTCCTCACTTTCCAGGATCAGGAAAGCTGCCGCTTCACCCAAATTCAGGCCTTTGCGGTTTTCGTCAAACGGGGTATTGTGCGTGTCGGTAACGATCATCAAAGTGTTGAACCCGTTAAGCGTAAATTTTGACAGCGCGTCGGTTCCACCTACAATTACGCGGTCCAGAACACCGCTGTTAATCAGTTTAGCACCCATCATAATGGCATTTGCAGCAGAGGAACACGCTGTGCTGATGGTTGAAACCATGCCTTTCAACCCGATGGTTTCCGCTATGGAAGTTGAAGAATGTCCGGCGTCATGGGACGAGATGTATTTCTGTTTGTCCGGATGCTGTTCGTACGAATAAAAATATTGCTCGGTAATATCCATACCGCCGACGCTCGTTGAGGAAATGAGTCCGGTCCGAACTTCATTAATGTCTTCAATGCCGGCACTTTTCAGTGCTTCACGAGCGGCTTTTATTCCGAGAAGCGTACTTCGCGGGTAATTATTGGTTTCAGGTATTTGCAGTTCTTCAATCAGTTCTTCATTGGTCATTTTTATTTCTCCAACTTTCAACTTTCCGCGATGATTGGTGTTCAGCAAGTCGATGTCGGAAATTCCATGTTCGGAACTGATCAGTGAACGGTAATTCTCTTCCACATTTTTTCCAATGGAAGAAATTATTCCCATTCCTGTGATGGCAATCCTGGTTTTCATTGATTTTATTTCGTTCTGTGCTGCTCGATGTAAGTGGCCATTGTTTCGATGCTTTCGAAAATTTCCTTGCCTTTTTTCGGATCAGCCAGTTTAATGCCGTATTCTTTGTCCAGTAAAACGATCAGCTCCAGTGCGTCGATGCTGTCCAGCCCAAGTCCGCTTCCGAAAAGAGCAGCATTGGTGTCAATGTCAGAAGGGTTAACATCTTCCAGGTTTAGTACTTCCACAATTTTTGCCTTCAGTTCTTCTCTTAAATTTTCCATTGTTTTTAATAATAAAGTTTGCAAATATACGAAGGTTTTGATTAGCAGTTTAAAAGTTAAATCGCTGTTAATATGGGCCTATTTCTTAGATTTTTTTTTTCAAAAGTGCATGAATGTGTATTTTTATCCTATGAAATTTAATCTTCATTCTGAATTTAAACCGACCGGCGATCAGCCTAATGCCATTGCACAGCTCACCAAAGGGCTGGAAGTCGGCGAAAAATATCAGACTTTACTCGGCGTTACGGGTTCCGGAAAAACTTTTACCGTGGCAAACGTTGTCGCCAATGTGCAGAAGCCTACCTTGGTTTTAGCACATAACAAAACACTCGCTGCGCAGCTTTTTATGGAGTTCAAAGAATTTTTTCCGGAGAACGCTGTGGAATATTTTGTTTCGTACTACGATTACTACCAGCCGGAAGCATACATTGCAACGACCGGTACCTATATAGAGAAAGATCTTAGCATTAATGAAGAAGTGGAGAAACTTCGGCTTTCGGCAACCGCGAGCCTGCTTTCCGGACGAAGGGATGTGCTGATCGTCGCTTCCGTCTCCTGTATTTACGGTATCGGAAACCCGAATGAATTTCACAAATCTCTGATTTCCATTAAAACCGGAGAAAAAGTAACACGAACGGCTTTGCTACATGCGCTCGTGAATGCTTTATATGCCAGAACTTTAAATGAATTTCAGCGCGGTACTTTCCGCGTGAAGGGCGACGTTATCGATGTATATCCTGCTTATGCCGATAATGCGATACGGGTGCAGTTTTTCGGCGATGAAATTGAAAAAATACAGACTTTCGATCCGGTTTCCGGAAATATAGAAGCCAATTTTGATCAGATACAGATTTATCCAGCCAATCTTTTTGTAACGTCCAAAGAAACATTGAACGGTGCGATCCGAAGTATTCAGGACGATTTGGTGAAACAGGTGGATTTTTTTCAGAGTATTGAGAAACCGCTCGAAGCAAAACGGCTGCAGGAAAGAACGGAACTCGATCTCGAAATGATCAAGGAACTCGGATACTGTTCGGGAATTGAAAATTATTCAAGATATCTGGACGGCCGACTTCCCGGCTCGAGACCGTTCTGTCTGCTGGATTATTTTCCCAAAGATTTTCTGATGATCATTGATGAAAGCCATGTGACGATCCCTCAGGTTCATGCCATGTACGGTGGCGACCGCAGCCGAAAAGAATCTTTAGTGGAATACGGCTTCAGGCTGCCTGCAGCAATGGATAACAGGCCGCTGAAGTTTGAGGAATTTGAAGGAATGCAGAATCAGGTAATTTATGTATCTGCCACGCCTGCAGACTATGAACTGGAAAAAACCGGAGGCGATTACATCGAACAGATCATCCGTCCGACGGGCCTGCTCGATCCGGAAATTGATATCAGGCCAACGATGAATCAGATTGACGATCTGATGGAAGAAATTCAGAAAAGAGCAGAAGTTGACGAACGGGTGCTGGTAACAACGCTGACGAAAAAAATGGCTGAGGAACTCACAAAATATTTCACCAAATTCGGAATTCGCTGCCGATATATTCATTCAGATGTTGAAACGCTGGAGAGAATTCAGATCATGCAGGACTTAAGAACCGGGCTTTTTGATGTGTTAATTGGTGTAAACCTGTTGCGCGAGGGTCTTGATCTTCCCGAGGTTTCCCTTGTTGCCATTTTGGACGCGGACAAAGAAGGAATGCTCAGATCGCGCAGGTCGATGATTCAAACCGTCGGAAGGGCAGCGAGAAATATAAACGGAAGAGCGATTATGTATGCTGATAAAATGACGGGATCCATGCAGCGGACCATTGATGAGACCAACTATCGGCGCGAAAAACAAATGGAATACAACCAGTTGCACGGAATTACCCCGAAACAGGTCAACAAGAAAATTTCGGAAGCGCTTGTAGGAAGAACGAGAGATTTTCCGGATGAAAAGTATACCCAGAAGGAAATCATTAAAAAAGTGGCTGAGGAAAAAGAAACTTACGGATCTGAAGACCTTGATCTCCTGATTGCGCAAAAACAGAAAGCAATGGAAGTCGCAGCGAAAAACCTGGATTTTATTAAAGCGGCACAGATTCGTGATGAAATTGCTGCGCTAAAATCGTAACAGCACAAACCCGATAAAAAACAGTTACTTTATTCATCGTATTTAAAAGAATTTCATGGCAGAAAAAGCAAAATTTATTCAGGATCTGAATAGCAGATATACCCCTAAAGGCGAACACATCATTCTCGGAAAAGGAATATACAATAATGAAGTTGTTCCGGAAGTTAATGTGACCTTGCCGCTAAAAACCATTAACAGGCACGGTCTTATCGCTGGAGCAACCGGAACAGGGAAAACCAAAACCGTTCAGGTGTTTGCCGAGCAGCTTTCTCATGCAGGAATTCCGTCTTTGGTGCTGGATATTAAAGGCGATTTTTCCGGCATTGCGCAGCCGGGCGAAAGAAATTCAATCATTGAAGAGCGATACGGTAAAACACAGCTCAACTGGTCTGCACAGAATTTCCCGGTGGAATTGATGACGATTTCCAACGAGAAAGGCGTGAAACTGCGTGCAACGGTGACGGAATTTGGACCCGTGCTGCTGTCAAAAATCTTAATGCTCAATGATACACAGTCGAGCATCATGTCTATTGTATTTAAATACTGTGATGATAAAGGCCTTCCGTTGATCGATTTGGAAGATTTGAAAAAAGTTCTGCAGTATGTCACCGATAATCCGCAGGGTAAAGCCGACCTGAAGGATAACTACGGTTCTATTTCATCGGCATCTTTGGGAGCAATTCTGCGTTCCATTGTTGCGCTGGAGCAGCAGGGCGCAACCAATTTCTTTGGCGAACCGAGTTTCGATGTTGCCGATTTGGTGCAGCAGCGTGATGGTAAAGGTGTGGTCAATATTCTGCGTGTAGCCAATATCCAGACGCAGCCACAGCTTTTTTCCACCTTTATGCTGTCGCTTTTCGCCGAAATTTACATGGAATTTCCGGAGGAAGGAGATACGGGAAAGCCCAAGTTGGTACTGTTTATCGACGAAGCACACCTGATTTTCAAAGAAGCTTCGAAGGTGCTGCTTTCGCAGATTGAAACCATGGTAAAACTGATCCGTTCAAAAGGTGTCGGCATTTATTTTATTACCCAGATTCCCGGGGATGTTCCGGAGAATGTTCTGTCGCAGTTGGGGCTGAAAGTGCAGCATGCACTGCGCGGATTTACAGCAAAAGATAAAAAAGAGATTAACAAAGCCGTTGAAAACTACCCGATCACTGAATTCTATGATGCGGGACAGCTGATTCAAAATCTCGGTATTGGAGAAGCTTTCGTTACGGCACTCGACGAAAAGGGGATTCCGACGCCTTTGGTTCATACCTACCTTATTTCTCCCGAATCAAGAATGGATGTACTCAACGATGCCGAAGTTGCAGACTTAACTTCACGTTCCGCATTGGTTTCGAAATATGCTGAGGCGGTGGACAAAGAGAGCGCCTATGAAATGCTTGCAGAAAGAATGGAGCAGGCCGTAAAAAATGCGCCGCCGGAAGTGAAGAAAAAACCGGTGAAGGAAGATCCGGGAATGATTGAGCAGGTGTTAACCAGCAGAGCAGGAAGGACTTTTACCAATACGCTGATGCGCGAGGGAGCCAAAGCACTGCTTGGAATGTTTGGGCTCGGCGGAAGACGCAGATAATGTTTAAGCCTGAACAGGGCAATTAG
>JAEWOM010000093.1 GCA_023399675.1 Bacteroidota bacterium | reverse complement strand
ATCTTGTTCATTATAAAAATTAATAAGCAATGCAAAGATAAAACATATCCCCCAACGAATTGAAATTCAAAAGGGTTAAGATTTTTATAAAACTGTTGCTCAGGGCTTGAAAAGAGTTGCTTTTGCCTGATAGTTTTCACCCAGTAATTCAACCCAGGCGCAAAGTACCTGTGAAGCTTTTTTGCTTTTCAGAATCTGTTCGGAATACGCATTGAGGAACTGTTCATCGTATGCATCCAGTACAAAAAAAGCATTTTCAGTAAGCAGTTGGTGGCGGATGCTGATTTCACCCACGCAAATATTCGGCAGTGTGTACACAAAAACAGCAGGGCTCGGAAAATAATTTTCAGGATCGTTGATGCTTTGCTGATATTTCAGGTCAGTGTCAAGACTCGATGATCGGCTTGCAAAAACCAGTGCGGTGTTTTCATGGTTTTGGTCTTTCAGCAAAACTTCCGCAGCAAGAAATGCAAGTTTGCTGAGCGCATCCATTTTATGAAACTTCGGATAGCTTGTTTCAAATTGCTGATACGCTGCTTTGGCAAAATCCGCAAAAGGGGTTTCAGGCATTGAAAAGATTGTATTTCCATCCTGGATTATTTTTCCCGCTTCAATATGGCATTCGCTGATTTTTTCCATAACCTTTTAAGATGTTTTCTGTAAAACCAAAGCGGCATTGCATCCTCCGAATCCCGAGGCGGTTTTCAACAGGGTTTTGATCTCTTTGGAGTCATTGCTGCGGATGATATTTATCTCCTGTGAAACGCCGGCTTGCTCAAGATTAGCAGACCTGATCAGGAAATTGTTTTTCGCACTCTCCATGGCGATTACGGTTTCGAGAAGTCCGGCGGCGCCCAATGTATGACCGTAAAAACCTTTCAGACTGTTAACGGGAACTTTTTGCAGTTCCGCTCTGCTAAAAGCGATGCTTTCCATTTCATCGTTGTAAACAGTTGCCGTACCATGTGCGGAAAGAAAATCGATTTCGTTTGCCGAAACGTTGGCTTCACCCAATGCATTTTGAATACTTCGATACAGGCCCTCTCCGGTTCGCGACGGTCCGGAAATATGGTTTGCATCATTAATTGCACTTTCACCTAAAAGTTTAAACGAAGCACTGTCGCCGGCGTTTTTACTCACAAAAACTGCTGCAGCAGCTTCACCCAGCGTAATGCCGTCCCGGTTTTTATCATACGGCCTGCACGGTTCAGCACTCATTGCCTGAAATGAATTAAATCCTGAAACCACAAATTCTGACACTTCATCAGCGGCAACTACATAAGCGTGATCGTACATGCCGGCCTGAATCAAATTTTTCGCAACAGAAATCGCCATAACTCCGGATACACAGGCATTGGAAATCACGACCGGATGGCTTTCCAATCCCAAATATTCCGATATTTTTCGTGCGGTCTGATGTAGAAAAGTACTTTGAGGAGGATTTTGCTGATTTTTCAGATCACCGATATTCCCTTTGGTAGTAGAAAGTATCAGTACACTGTTTCCCGTAACCGGATGCTGTTTGAGAACAGGCTGCAGGCTCAGCAAAATCATTTTTTCGAGCCTCGTGAAACCTTCCGCACCGATTATTGACTGAAATTTTTGCTCAAGAAGACCGTCGTGTTTTTTTGAAAGGTAAATCTCATCAGAACCATCATACATGCTGTGTTTTCTGATGCCGGATTTGCCTTGCTGCAGGTTTTTCCAGTTTTCTTCCACGGTAAAACCAAGCGGAGTAACGCAGTTATAGGTATGAATATAGGTGCTGATTTCCGCCATTTCTAAAGTCCCATTTTATCTTTCCACTGCTGAAAAAAATCCGGATTGTACAGTTGCAGTGTGCGATTATCATCAATAAATACCTGAACGGTTTCACCGGTACAAACAAGTTGATTTTCACCGTTGAATATTTTGTACGTGAATATCAGTTTTGCGCTGCTGCTGTTGACGAATTCAGTTTCCACGCAGAATGTTTCTCCGTATTTCAGCGGCAAAAGATGTTCTGTGGAGGTTTTTACAATGGGTGTTGCAAAACCGTTTCTTTGAACTTCAAGATAGGTCATGCCGTGTTCTCTTCCGAACGCTTCACGACCGTCTTCAAAATAAACGATGTAATGGCCATGCCACACAATTCCCAACGGATCGCACTCGTTGAAGCGCACAATTCCTTGATGAATATTGCGGATTTTTCCGTCAGTAGGAGTGCTGTTTTCTTTCATAAATTAAAGCTGCTGCAACGGTTACAAGATAAAATATGAGTAAAAACGCCAGTTGAGGAGTTACCGAAAGCAAATCTGCCTGCCGAAGGATGATATTCTGGTATGACTGAAGTCCCCAGTTCATCGGAGAAAACTGTGCGATGGTCTGCATGATTTCCGGCATCAGAAAAACCGGTACAAACACGCCGCCCAAAGCTGCAAGAACAATCACTGCCGTTGCTCCGAAAGGCGCTCCCTGCTCCTGGGTTTCAGCAATGGTTCCGATCAGAATACCAAAACCGATTGCTGCAAGTCCGGAAAAAAGAGAGACGATAATCAGTTTAAACAGCTGTCCGGAAATGTCGAGACTTGGTAAGCCGAAATACGGAAACAGATAAATACCGACCGCAAGCATCATGAGAAACTGGATGATACAGATGATGAGGTAGGTACAGGTTTTTCCGAGTACATGAATAAGATAGGGTGTCGGACTGGAAAGTACGCGCATCACGGTTCCCTGGTTTTTTTCCTTCACTAAATTTACAGACAGCGGGATGACAATGAGGAACATCGCAACCAAAGCCCAGGCCGGAACATTGTGCTGAACGGAATTCGGCCTTAAATCTTTTTCTCCTTTTACAGGTAAAATTTCTTTGTAGGTAATCAGGTTTTCATCAGTTTTCATTGCGACATCGGCGCCGAGCTGATCCTGAAAAGCTTTATAAATTTTCTGGTTTTCGATGTCCACGATCAGTTTATCAATGGTATTCTGAACATCATTCTTGAAGTAATTATTCGTAGCCGGATCGAAATAGAAATGAATTTCTTTGGTTTTTACAGCTGCAGGAGCTGCAAAAGCCGAATCTTCTTCGGAACCGGGCATTCCTTCACTGTAACCCAGTGAGCCGAGAATGGTTTCCACTTTTTGGCTGATGCTCGCATTCAGATCATTCGAAAGGTCTTTTGGCAGCACGATCGCCATTTGATATTCTCCTTCGAATACGGCAGCCTTGGCAGTTTCTTCGGTATAATTTGCCGAAATCAGTTCCAGCGATTTCTGCTTCTTGATATTCTCAACAATCAATTCGGAGACATCACCTTTATCATTGTCCACAAACAATACCGGAACCTGTACTTCTTCATAATTCTTAAATGTGCTGTCCTGAATAAGGGTAACGGTAACAATCAGCACCAAAGGCATGATGAACAGAATAATAAGGCCTCCCAAATCGCGTTTCAGCAAAAGGATTTCCTTCCAGACAGCCCTCCAGAGTTTATACAACATCGCGAAGTTCTTTACCGGTTAAAGCAATAAACACGTCTTCCAGATTTTTCGCGTCCGGCGTGCTGCTGATCAGTTGCTGCGGACTTCCCACCGCATGAATTTTCCCGTTGTCCATAATAGCAATGGTGGTGCAGAATTCCTGAGCTTCAGAAAGATGGTGCGATGTATAGATGATCGTCGTTCCGCCCGCGTTGATCTCTTTCAGAAATTCGATGATTACGTTTTTCGACTGTACATCCACGCCGACTGTGGGTTCATCTAAGAATAAAACTTTCGGCTGATGCAGAATTCCGGCAATAAGGTTGACACGCCTTTTCATTCCACCAGAAAAATGCTCCACTTTGCGGTCTGCAAATTCCAGCAGGCCGAGTCTTTCGAGCGATTCGTTTATTTTTCTCCGCATCTCATCACCTTTCAATCCGTACAGGGAAGCAAAAAAGATGAGGTTTTCGCGGGCTGTGAGTTTTGGATAAAGTGCGTATTCCTGAGGAACGATACCGATGATCTTTTGAATCCCGGTCAGGTTTGTCTTTGGTGAAAGTCCGTCA